>CAMFSS010000060.1 GCA_945983195.1 uncultured Prevotellaceae bacterium
CGTGAAGCTATATGTGGTGATAAGGCACAGTGCGCTGCGGGCTGCCGACATCGAAGCCATTGCTTCGCGCATTGATGTGCAGGGGGCAATCTATTCGTCGGTGCGATTGGACGATGAGGCTGTGACCGAAGCCATAGCCCGTGTAGCAGGCAAAGTGGTGGTTCTCGACCATCACACTCCGGTGCCTGTCACCATCGGCTATGCCACTCCCGGCACTCTGGGGCACGACCGCATTGCGGCGGCTGTGGGGGCTGCGAGCGAGTATCCCGGTTGTAACTGCCTTGTGGTCGATGCCGGCACGGCGGTGACACTCGATGTGGTGACAGCCGAAAGGCATTTCTCAGGAGGACGCATATCGCCCGGAGTGAGGATGCGCTTTGAGGCGCTGCACCGCTACACCAGCCGTCTGCCGCTTGTCGACACCGCAGGCGACACGCCATTTGTGGGCTACGACACCGCTACGGCAATACGTTCGGGCGTGGTGCAGGGCATTGCAGGTGAGATTGATAGCTGCTACCGAAAGCTGCAATGCGAAATGGGTGGCAGTCTCAAGCTGATACTTACCGGAGGTGATGCATCGCTGCTTGCTCCGCTTGTTGAAGCTGAAACAATTGTCGATGAGAACATTTTAATGAAAGGATTAAACAGAATATTAACTTACAACGATGAAATATAGATTATTCTTTGTAGCTGCCATAGCATTAGTGGTCGGCTCTTTTGCGGCAAATGCCGAGACTGGCGAGAGAAGCCCTTACTCAAAGTATGGCTACGGACTGCTCACCGACAACGCATCGAGCGCACAGCGTGCCATGGGTGGCGTGGGATATGCCATGAACAATGGCAGGCAAATCAATGTGATGAACCCGGCATCATACGCCATGTGCGACTCTCTTACGTTCCTGTGGGACTTGGGGCTCGGATTCACTAATCTGTGGTCGGAGGAGGGCGGCACACACACCAACGCTTTCGGTGGCGGCCTCGTCTACATCACCATGCAATTCCCCTTATCGAAGAAGTTGGGAGGAATTTTTGGTCTTGTGCCATTCTCCTCGGTAGGATACTCTTTCGGCAACGACCTGAATAGCGGCAGTGAGATTCGCCAGGGCGATGGAGGAATCAACCAGCTCTATGCCGGTGTGGCTTACCGCCCATTCGACATCATCTCGGTGGGAGTAAACTTCTCCTATAACTTCGGCACTTGCACCAACGATGCCTACACCTACACCACCGGCGGCAGTACAACACTCTTTGAGCGTGTGATTGATGTGCGCGACTGGGGTGTACAGCTTGGAGTTCAGGCTTCGAAGGTGTTTGCAAAGAAGCACCGCGCCACTTTGGGATTGACCTATACTCCCGGCAAGTCGCTCCACGGCACTGCGTATGCACTGAAATATGACGCTACAAGCGACACAAAGACCGATACAATTTCCACTTCGAGCCTCAACGGCGAGTTCTCCACGCCACATTCCATCGGTCTAGGTTTTGGCTACGTCTACGATGATCGCCTCACTGCCGAAATCGACCTCACTTGGCAGAACTGGAAGGATGCGAAATTCAAAGATGAGCCTAACTTCGACAAGAACGTGTTCAACAACCGCACCAAAGTGGCTGCCGGACTGCAATTTATCCCCAAACTGCGCGGAAACTATCTTCAGCGCATCAACTACCGTGTGGGAGCACACTACACCGACGACTATATCAACGTGCGCGGAAGCAAATTGCGCGAGTTTGGCGTGTCGATGGGATTCGGATTGCCGTCGAACTTCTCAAAGACGATGGTCAACATCAGCTTTGAGTACAAGCGCCGCACCACATCGCCCGGAAGATACATTTCATAGGACTACTTCAACATCACTCTCGGCGTCAACTTCAATGAGATGTGGTTCTGGAAGAACAAAATCAGATAAACCCCACAGGTGGAACGTGCCCGAAACATATTGCTGATGCTCACACTTGTGATTGCCGTGATTGGCTGCCGCGAGGAGGTGAAGAATGTGGTGCACCGCACCACCGACCCCGAGCTGGTGCCTACTGTCACGTCGCGCAATGTGAAGACCCTCATCAGCGACTCGGGCATCACTCAATATCGCATCACCACCAAGCTGTGGTACATTTACAGCCAGGCGGCAAAGCCCTACTGGTTTTTCCCCGACGGGCTGTATCTTGAGCAATTCGACAAGAACCTGAAGACGGCTGCTACAATGCAGTGCGATTCGGCAAAATACTTCGAGGACACCAAAATATGGAGGCTCGACGGCAACGTCCGCATCTGGAACGTCAACAAGGAGCTGATTCTCACCAACCAGCTTTTCTGGTCGCAGCGCGAGCAGAAAGTCTACTCCGATTCGTTCATACACATCGAGAAGGCCGACCGCACGCTCGAGGGCTATGGCTTCGTGTCGAATGAGCGAATGACGACCTACACCCTCAACCGCCCGAGCGGCATATTCCCCTACGACGAGAGCCGCTCTCCCGGCTCGCAGCGGCAGGGTGCAGCCCCCGGCGACACTACAGCCGGTGCCGGAGGTTAGAGCGGCTTGCCATTATTCTGACACAACCCTATTGACAACGATAAAAACACTTTCTGAAACACCATGGATTTCTCATACTTCCTTCAGCCCGACAATTTCAATTCACTGCTTGCCGTGATGGTGGCAATAGCGGTGGTGGTGTACGTAGCCCTTCACTTCATTGATGCCGGATATGGCATAATGTACACCAAGCGGTGGGGTCCGAGTGTCGACAACCGCGTGGGCTGGGTGCTTATGGAGTCGCCGGTGTTTATCGCCATGTGCCTGCTGTGGTGGTTTTCGGCACGACGCACAGACACCGTTCCGCTCATCTTCTTTGCCGTGTTCCAGTTGCACTATTTCCAGCGGTCGTTCATCTTTCCGCTGCTTATCAAGGGCAAAAGCCGTATGCCGTTTGCCATAATCCTTTCGGGCATCACATTCAATGTGCTCAACGCCCTGATGCAGGGCGGGTGGATCTTCTATGTGGCTCCCGACGGCATGTACGGACCGGAATGGCTCTACACGCCACAGTTTATCGCCGGACTTGCAATCTTTGCAGCCGGATTTGCAATCAACCTCAATAGCGACAACATTATCCGCAATCTGCGCAAGCCGGGCGACACCCGCCACTACATACCACGAGGCGGAATGTTCCGCTATGTGTCGTCGGCCAACTACTTCGGCGAGTTCCTGGAGTGGGTGGGATTTGCAGTGCTCACATGGTCGGCAGCCGGAGCGGTGTTTGCAATATGGACCTTTGCCAACCTTGCGCCACGCGCGCGGAAAATACACCGCCGCTACGCCGAGGAATTCGGCAAGGAGTTTACCGACCTGCATCTGAAGCGCATTATCCCCTATGTATATTGATACCACACAATAACAACAAGATATTACAGCAATGAACAATCCCGAAAATTCCATAATCTTCACGCCAGCCAAGATTGGTCCCATTGAGCTGCGCAACCGCACTATCCGCTCGGCAGCATTCGAGAATATGTGTGCAGACCATCGCCCGTCGCAGATGCTCTTCGACTATCACACGTCGGTGGCGTGTGGCGGCATTGGCATGACCACTGTGGCTTACGCTTCGGTCAACCGCAGCGGACTCTCATTCGACAACCAGCTATGGATGCGCCCCGAAATAGTAGGCGAGCTGCGCAAGCTCACCGATGCAATTCATGCCGAGGGTGCAAAGGCTTCAATCCAGCTCGGTCATTGCGGCAATATGTCGCACAAGAGCACGGCAGGGCGTATGCCTATTTCGGCATCTTCGGGCTTCAATCTCTATTCGCCCACTTTCGTGCACGGAATGACCGAGGCTGAGATTCACGAAGTGGCGCGCGACTTCGGCAATGCAGTGCGCCTTGCCATCGATGCAGGGTTTGACTGCGTGGAGATTCATGCCGGACACGGCTACCTTATCAGCCAGTTCCTTTCGCCCTACACCAACAAGCGTCGCGACTCGTGGGGTGGTGCGCTCGACAATCGCATGAACTTCATGCGCCTGTGTATGGAGGAGGTGATGCGTGCCGCCGACGGTAAGATTGCCGTGGTAGCAAAGACCAATATGCGCGACGGCTTCAAGGGCGGCAACGGTCTTGAGGAGGGCATTGTGATAGCTCGTGAGCTTGAGAAGCTCGGCATGGACGCACTGGTGCTCAGCGGAGGCTTTGTGAGCAAGGCTCCTATGTATGTTATGCGTGGCGAAATGCCCATCACCACCATGACCGGCTACATGAAGTGCTGGTGGCTGAAGTGGGGTGTGCGTATGGCAGGAAAATACATGATTAAGAACGAACCCTACGAGGACCTCTATTTCCTCGAGGATGCCCTTGAGGTGCGCAAGCATGTGAAGCTGCCGCTCATCTATGTGGGAGGCTGCGTGTCGCGCACCGGCATTGAGAAGGTGCTCAACAGCGGTTTTGAAGCCGTGCAGATGGCACGTGCGCTTGTGAATGAGCCTGATTTCGTGAACCGTTTGCGCCAGGGCGAGGAACGATGCGGCTGCGACCACGTGAACTACTGCATCGCGCGAATGTACACTCTTGAGATGTCGTGCCACAAGCACCGCACCGACATCCCTCCCTGCATGCAGCGCGAGATTGAGCGCATCAAGAAGCGTGCAGCGAAATAGTTTAACCCATTTCTTCAGAAGCAATGTGCATTTTCAATAAAAAAATACCTGTTGGTGCCACGGCACTCGTCACAGGAGCCTCGTCGGGCATAGGCTTGGAGTTTAGCCGTGCCCTTGCCGAGAAGGGGATCAATGTGGTGCTGGTGAGCAACCAGCAGGAGCAGCTCGATGCAACTGCCGCCGAATTGCGCCGGAAGTACCCTCAGCTGCGCTTTGAACCGGTATTCAAGAACCTTGCCGACGACGACGCTGCCGAGTGGCTGCTCAATTACTGCAAGAGCCACGATATTGAGGTGGATATTCTTATCAACAATGCCGGAATATTCAATTTCATGAAGGTCGTAGATATGACGGCAGAACGCCTTAACCTGTTTGTCGACCTGCATGTGCGCTCGGTGACACAGCTTTGCCGCACTTTTGCGCTCGACATGCTTCGCCGCGGCTGCAAGGGCTACATCTTCAATATGGCTTCGATGTGCTGCTGGATGCCAATGCCGGGAATCGGAGCTTACGCAGCCACCAAGGCTTACATTCGCGTGCTTTCGCGCTCGATGTACCTTGAAATGAAGGACTATGGCATATCGGTGACGGTGGCTTGCCCCGGTGGCATTTCGACCGAACTTTTCGGACTTTCGCCCAAGTTGCGCAAGTTGGCTGTGCGCATCGGTGCACTCACCACTCCCGAACGGTTTGCACGCAATGCACTGCGCCGTGTGTTCAACCGTCGCAAGCAGTATGTCAATGGACTTCTCAACCGCATCGCCATTGTTGCGGTCAACAATCTGCCCACTTGCCTCTGCGTGCAGGTGAAGCACCGGCTTCTCGACAAGAATATAACCCGATAAATCGCTATGGCTGAAGGACTCTATATTGTCACTGGAGCTACCGGCTCGATAGGAAAGGAGATAGCACGCGCCCTTGTTGACAAGGGGCATAATGTTGTGCTAGCTTGCCGCAACACTGTGCGTGCCAATGAGTTGCGCAATGAGCTTCTGGGCGCACATGGCGGAGGCGAGGTGATTGTGGCAGGAGTGTCGCTCGATTCGCCCGACTCGATTCACGACTTCGCCAACCGGATTCTCGCTCTCAGCCGCCCCATTGCAGCTATTGCACACAATGCCGGGGTGATCTGCCGGCACCGCAGCATCACAGCACAGGGGCATGAGCAGTCGCTCGCGGTGAACTATCTTGCTCCGGTATTGCTCACACACCTGCTGCTGCCTGCAATGGCTGAAGGTGGCTGCATTGCCTTCACCACATCAATTACGCGCAAGCTGCACTCGCTCCGCGAGGAGATACTCAATGAGCCTGAGTCGCGATTCTCGCAGCTTGGCACCTACGGACGCACCAAGCTCGCGCTCACTCACTATGCGGCATGGCTTGCCGATGAGCTTATGGAGAAAGGGGTGCGTGTGAACTGTGCCGATCCGGGAGTAGTCGACAGCAATATGATAACCATGCAGCGGTGGTACGATCCGCTTGCCAATATCATAGCACGTCCGTTCATGAGTCGCCCTGCCACTGGGGCATCGTCGATGCTTTCGGCTCTCGACAGCCCACTAACGGGCATGATATTCAAGCACACCCACAAGCCGTTAGCGATGGCAGCCGACCTTCGCCGCAGCGACACTCAGCGACGTGCCGCCTTCGTAGCCGCCACCCACCGCCTCCTCAGCATCAAATAGGCAGTGTCATTGCCTCATCTTTCGTAGGTATTGGGCAAAGAATCTGTCGTACAAGCAGTATCCATGCTCGTTACTGAGAAGCAGCTCTTTCTCGACAAGTGCTGTAGTGCCTGTTTTCACCGAACTTGCTGCACCAAGGTTATGCTTTTGAATGAAATCTTTGCTCTGTATTTTTTCGATATTGCCTTCAAGAGCTATAGCTTTCATGATTTTTGCTTGGAGAGGAGTTATCAGTTGTAGAAACGTTTGAAATGTGGCTTCATTTTCAGCCACAGTTTCATCTATCGCCATATTTACAGCCACGGTGTCAATCACAGGGTTATTGGTTTCGTAGAGTCGGTTGAGAATCGACTGGACGTACCATGTGTGTGCCGAAAGCTCATCGTAGAGATGATTAAAGGCTTCGAGGGTGATTTGCTGCCCGTTTTGCCCGAATTGTGCATTGGCAAAAGTGTAATATGCATCGCGGTCGATTGTTCCGAGTGTCAACATCTGAGTGCTTTGGTAGAATGGGCGTGAAACCGTTGCAAACATATTCTCCAGAGTGTGTTGTTGACTGCCTGAAAAAATGAAATTAACGTTTGTGAGGTGCTGTATGTGTGCTCTAAGCAATGCCTCTACTCGCTTGTCGGAATAGTCGGCTACTGATTGAAACTCATCGAATGCTATATAACAACGTTTCTCGGCCTGTTCCATATATGCAAATATTTCGGCAAGTGAATGTTCAGCCATATCAGGGTCTACAGCTACTGAAAATTCCGGCTCACCCGTAACGGCATCTACCGATATTACCGGACGTAATGATTTGAAGAATGTTGCGATTTTTTTTATCACACGTTGTTCAGTAGTGTCAAGTTTCCCAAGTACGGCTTGCCCCAATTTTCTTACAAGCGATGCAAGACTGTCTGTTTGATATAAATCAACATAAAAACAATTAGCCTCATTTGCGGTTTCTACGCGGTTAAAAACGTGGCGTATAAGTCCGGTTTTGCCCATGCGTCGAGGGCTCATAAGTGTTACGTTCCGACCATTGTAGAGTGCTGATGTCAGTTTCTTGGTTTCATTTTCGCGGTCACAAAAGTAGTCGGGCGAAATATAGCCTGATAAAAGGAATGGGTTATTTGGTTGTTTTCTTGTCATAGCTGTTTAGGTGTGGTTGATATTTGTCGCGTAGAATGCGTGACGCAAAGTGCGTGACGTAATTTACGCGATGCAAATATAGCATAAATTATGCAAATTTCGCTTGTCGCGATTAAATTTTTTAGTGATAGGGGGAGAGATTGGGGGAAATTTAGTAAGTTTGCAGAAGATAGCAATGTGGCTTTTGCAGAAGAATAGCTAAGCTTATGGAATACAAGAGGAAGGAATTTACGCTCGACCGCATTGTGCGGCTTGCGATAGGATTGGCGGTGATAGGCGCAGTGCTGTGGCTGCTCAATTATCTGAAGGGTGTCCTGCTGCCCTTTGCGGTGGCGTGCCTGTTGGCTTACATGATTAATCCGCTGGTGGAGTGGAACAAGCGTCGGATGCGGCTCAAAGGCCGCACTTTGCCCACCGTCATCACACTGCTTGAGCTGTGCATTGTGGTGGGAGGCGCACTGTGGCTGCTGCTGCCTTACCTCTACGACGAATCGGAACGTATGGTGCTGATGCTCACCGAGTATGTGCAGGCACAGCTTAATGTGCCGTATCTTCCGGCTGCCATACACGAGTTTGTGAAGGACTACATCGACCTTGACTATTTGCAGTCGCTTCTTACGCGCGAACAGTGGATGAGCCTGCTCACCGAGGCTGCCAACCAGACGTGGAACTTTGTGAATGGCACTGTGAGCCTGGTGCTTGCGCTTTGCAGTTGGGTGCTGGTGCTGATGTATGTGATTTTCATTCTCGTCGACTACGACAAGATAATGAACGGCTTCAAGATGGCTGTGCCGTCGCGCTACCGCAAAGTCACTTTCCGCCTGTTTCATGATATGAAATTGAGTATGAACCACTATTTTCGCGGACAGGCATTGATAGCGTCGATTGTGGGTGTGCTTTTTGCCATTGGGTTTACCATCATAGGGCTGCCTATGGGAATAATTTTGTGGCTATTAATAGTGCTGATCAACATAGAACCCTATTTGCAGCTCATTTCCATTCCCGTAGCCACACTGCTGTGCCTTGTGAGTTCCGTGTCGACCGGCGGCAGCTTTTGGCAGCTTTTCGGCTGGATGGTAGTGGTGTATCTTGTGGTGCAAGCCATTCAGGACATGGTGCTTACGCCCAAAATCATGGGCAAGTCGATGGGGCTTAATCCGGCAATTATGCTGCTGTCGCTCTCGATTTGGGGCGCACTGCTCGGATTCATCGGTCTTATAGTGGCATTGCCGCTCACCACACTCATCATATCCTACTACAATGAGTATGTAGTTCCTGCACGCCGGCGCAGCGAGCGTGCGGCACAAAATGCCGAACAATAAGCGTGTGAATATAATGATTGAAGAAAAAAATATGGGAAAATTAAGTTTGCGTGGCTACAGCCGCGCCTTTTGGGTGAGCAACTCGGTGGAGATGCTTGAGAGAATGGCATATTATGCCATTTTCATTGTCATTACGCTCTATTTGTCGAATACGCTTGGCTTCAACGACTTTGAGGCGAGCATAATCTCCGGTCTGTTCTCGGGCGGTCTGTACCTCCTGCCTATTTTCACCGGAGCCTATGCCGACAAGATAGGCTTCCGCAAGTCGCTTATCATAGCGTTTTCACTGCTCACGGTGGGCTATCTCGGTCTTGCCACCCTACCTACGCTGCTGCAAAGTGCCGGACTGGTGGAGTATGGCGAGGTGACCCAGTTCACCGGGCTGCCGCAGTCGTCGCTGCGCTGGCTCATAGTGCCGGTGATGATAGTGCTGATGGTGGGAGGCTCGTTTATCAAGTCGACCATTTCTGCATCGGTAGCAAAGGAGACAACAAGCGAGAACCGCGCACGCGGCTACTCCATATTCTACATGATGGTGAACATTGGCTCTTTCACCGGCAAAAGCGTAATCGACCCTCTGCGCCATGCCATAGGCGATGAGGCTTACATTGCCATCAACTACTTCTCGGCAGCCATGACGCTCTTTGCGCTTCTGGCTGTGGCTCTGCTCTACCGCTCGGCACACACCGCCGGCGAGGGGAAGAGCATGCGCGAGATTGGCGAAGGATTTGTGCGCGTGTTCACGAACTGGCGACTGCTTGCACGTATTCT
>CAMFSS010000061.1 GCA_945983195.1 uncultured Prevotellaceae bacterium
GGAACCGTCTTCCACTTGTTCTGTTCGGGATCAAATACGCGACGTACACCCATTTCAGCACCGAAAGTTTCGCTTGCATGGTAGTGTACGGAGCCACCGAAGCATGATGAGTTGGTGTAGGGCGCAGATGCAGGCGACTCTTGAACGTGGTTGACCGAATAGTTGCCGTAAACGCTTACTGAGAAGTGAGGGTTGATTTGGTATGACACGCGCCCTGAAACGCCGTAGTCATTGTAAGTGTTGCGGTTGATGTGGTATTTGTAGCCTGATATTGCCCCGGTCACGGTGAAGCGGCCAAATTGTTGCTTGATACCGATGGAGGCACTTCTGAAGTTGCCGAGACCGGGCAGATTGTTGGTGCTGCTGAAACCATACGCTACACCGCCGTTCCACGCCGATAGCGGCTTGGCTTGAAAGTCGCTGAATAGCTGTGGAGCAGTGGGCGTTATGCCCGAGGGCAATGTAATGTCGCTGTATGGAGGCACAATTACTCCTGCGCGGTAGAGCATCAGCTCGGGCGGCAAGAGGTCTTCAGCCGGTTTGGTCACGGTAGAGTAAGTGTCGGCAACACCCTCCGTTTCAGGTGCTAAAGCCACTTCTTGAGCCACTGATGGCATATTGCCAAGCATTATAGCAAGCGATAATATAAGCACAGTCAGTTTCATGAGATAATATTTTTTGCTTTACAGGTGCTAAGATACAATTTTTTTTGATGAAAACGGCTCTTTTTCGCGACAAACTTTCATAATGGGCAGAAATTTGGCTATATCGCGGATATTCGCTATTTTTGCAGTAAAAATTTGCAATATGGAGAAAAATGAAAGAGTTGTCTTTGTTGACTACATTCGTGTAATAGCGTGTTTTCTGGTGATGCTTGTGCATGCAAGCGAGAATTTCTATGGTGCCGACTCGTCGGGGCTTGCAGGGTCGGTGTCGATGCTTGCAAATGAGAGCAACCGATTCTGGGTGGCGTTCTACGATGGGTGCCGTGGACGCATCAGCGTGCCGGTGTACATGATTGTGTCGGCATTCCTGCTTGTTCCGGTGAAATCGGGCACCACCATGGGGCAATTCTATAGCCGCCGCTTCAAGCGCATACTTCCTCCTTTCATCTTTTTCCTGATTGCCTACTCGCTGTTGCCCCTTGTGTGGGGCGGAATGACGTGGGAGCAGTCGGTAGCCGACTTGAAGAACATAGCGTTCAATTTCCCGTCGATGGCCGGTCACCTGTGGTTCATGTATCCGCTCATCAGCCTCTACATAATCATTCCGGTGGTGTCGCCGTGGCTTGAGCGAGCTTCGGCACGCGACGAGCGCATTTTCCTGGGCTTTTTCGCGGTATCTACACTCATTCCGTGGTTGCACCTCTACGTCAGCCCGGAATTGTGGGGCGAATGTTTCTGGAACCGCTTCAGCATGCTGTGGTACTGCTCGGGCTATCTTGGCTACCTTGTGCTGGCGCACTACATTCGCGTGCACATCAAGTGGGATAGAGCCAAGCGGCTTCGCATAGGTGCACTCAGCTTCCTTGCAGGAGCGGCTTTCACCGGGTGGTCGTTCTGGTGGAAAGGCGAGCCCGGAGTTCTCATCGAGACTCCGCTGCTCGAATGGTCGTGGGAGTTCTGCACGCCCAATGTGCTTTTGGCATCATTCGGAGCATTCCTTCTTTTCTCTTGCATTGAGAAACCCGTGGCACCGCGCTGGATTACCGCGGTATCGAAGATGTCGTTTGGAATGTAGCTGATGCACATGTTCTTCCTTCAGCCGATAGCAAGTGCCATTGTCGCCGGCGACCAAGCCAATCCGCTGCTGCCCGTGTGGCTTGCAGTGCCTTGCATCGCCGTTGCCACTTACGCGTGCTGCGTGATTGCTACCAAGCTTCTCTCGCTGCTGCCAGGCAGCAAGTGGACTGTGGGTTGCTGACGGCTTACAACTGACTAAATGACTATGACCCCCTGCTTTTATGGGAAACGATAATCAAAGGCTTCATTTCCATCGCCTCACATTCAATTCATTGCCGCTTGTGCTGCCCTACTTGCAGCAGTCGGGCAGCCGTTCGTGCGACTACACGGTGGGTGGAATATACATGTGGATTGACTACTTCAAGTATCACTATTGCATCTATCGCGACACGCTGCTCATAAAGGGCGTTGCCGAGGACGATGTGAGGCGCACTGCATTCTCGCTGCCGCTTGGGGCAATGCCGCTTGCCGAGTCGGTGGAGCTGCTGAAGCGGTATTGTGCCGATGAGGGCATCACGCTGGAGTTTTCAGCCATCACCGAGGAGCGAATAGATGACTTCCGCGCCCTTGCTCCGGCTGAAATCACCGACTTGAGCCACTGGAGCGACTACATTTACAGTGCCGAAAAGCTTGCGACCTTTGCCGGCAACAAGATGAAGCGAAAGCGCAACCATGTGAACAAATTCCTTGCCACCTATCCCGACCACCGCATTGAGCCGCTGTCGCGCGACAACCTCGCTGACGTAAGCGCGTTTTTCGACCGTCTTTGCCTGGATAAAACCGACAATGGCATGGCAGGATATGAGCGCAACCAGACGCGACGTGTGCTGCACGACTTTGCGCACTATGAGGGCGTGTTTGAGGGCATTGTGCTCTATGTAGGTTCGGAGGTGGCGGCTTTCGCCATAGGCGAAGTCACGGGCACCACGCTGCATGTGCACATCGAAAAGACCGACCACAGCTACGACGGTGCAAATGAGTTTGTTGCACAGGCAATGGTGCGCTATGCAGGTGCGCGTCATCAAATCGACATGGTTAACCGCGAGGACGATGCCGGCGACCCGGGGCTACAGCAGTCGAAGCTGTCGTATTGTCCCGACTTGATGCTGCGAAAATACAACGTCATATTCTGAAACATATTGTTGCGACACAGTTTCTGCAAAAATTTATTAATCGGTGCATTTTTTCGCCCAAATGATGCCGAGTGTTACAGCCTTTTTTATAACTTTGCGATAATGATTGAGATGAAACTTCAATGACAACTACAAAAAACATTAACATAAAAAACTAAACAGAAACAATGAGCAAACCCTATGTTATCGGAATTGATATGGGCGGAACGAATACGGTGTTTGGTATCGTCGACGCTCGTGGCACAGTGATTGCCAGCAATTCCATCAAGACCGCTAAACACAGCGACATCAACGACTACATCGATGAACTCTATCAGGAAATCAACCGCCTCATCGTAGCTAACGATGCTGTTGATAAAATCCATGGTATTGGTATCGGTGCTCCTAACGCCAACTATTTCACCGGTCGCATTGAGGGTGGCGTGAACCTTCCCTGGCCGTCGCCGATTCCACTTGCCGACCTCGTAAGCGCAAAGTTCGGCATTCCTGTTGCCATCACCAACGATGCTAATGCAGCAGCCATAGGTGAAATGACCTACGGTGTGGCACGCGGCTTGAAGGACTTCATAATGATTACACTTGGAACAGGCGTTGGTAGCGGTATCGTTGTCAACGGACAGATGGTTTACGGTCACGACGGATTTGCAGGTGAGCTTGGACACGTAATCGTGAAGCGTACTAACGGACGTATGTGCGGTTGTGGTCGCACAGGCTGCCTTGAGACTTACTGCTCGGCTACAGGTGTGGCACGCACAGCACGCGAGTTCCTTGAGATTCGCAGCGAACCCTCATTGCTCCGCAATCTTCCTATCGACGAAATCACATCGAAGGATGTTTACGATGCAGCAATCCAGGGCGATGCTCTTGCAAAAGAAATATTTGAGTACACAGGCAAAATTCTCGGCGAGGCACTTGCCGACTTCGTGGTGTTCTCAAGCCCTGAAGCATTCGTGCTATTCGGCGGCTTGACCAAGTCGGGCGACCTCATCATGAAGCCCGTGAAGGAAGCTCTTGAGAAGAATATCCTTTCAATCTACCGCGGCAAAGTGCGCGTGCTCATTTCAGAGCTCAAGGAGAGCGATGCCGCAGTGCTTGGAGCCAGCGCCCTTGGTTGGGAAGTGAAGCCCTTGCCTGCTGCCCAGTAATCCACTTGCTGTAAAGCTGTCAGGGAATCCCCTGACAACACACAAAGAATAGTAATCACAGGCTGCAAATCCCTCGCAGCCTGTGATTTTATGTTGTAGAGTATAAAAATTGAGGGGAGTGGGGGATTTTTCGGGAAAAAATGTGTAACTTTGCAGCCCAATTCTGAGCGAGCCTTGACCCGCGAGCACTGAACGGCACCAACCAATTTGTGCCGGTGCAGTGCGACTTATGGCAAGGCGGCCGACTGTGGTCGTAGCGGTGACGCGTGTGTGACCTGTGTCGGTTGGCTCTCACTTGGACTTTTATAATAATAACTACTTAAATAAGCTGTATCTGTTTATGTCTTACAACTTACTGAAAGGGAAACGCGGCATCATCTTCGGTGCCCTTAATGACAAGAGTATCGCCTGGAAAGTGGCTGAGAGAGCCGTGGAGGAGGGCGCAACTATCACACTTAGTAATGCTCCGGTGGCGGTTCGCATGGGCGACATTGCCATTCTTGGAAAGAAACTAAATGCCGAGGTGATTCCTGCCGACGCTACAAGCTACGAGGAACTTGAGAATGTGTTCTGCCGCTCGGTGGAGGTGCTTGGCGGTCAGATTGACTTTGTGCTGCACTCCATTGGCATGTCGCCAAATGTGCGCAAGAAGCGTACTTATGATGATATCGACTATGAAATGATGGCTAAGACCTACGACATTTCGGCGGTATCGTTCCACAAGATGCTCCAGGCTGCAAAGAAGAACAATGCCATTGCCGACGGAGGCAGTGTGGTGGCACTCTCATACATCGCTGCGCAGCGCACGCTTTTCGGCTACAACGACATGGCTGATGCCAAGGCTCTGCTTGAGTCGATTGCACGCAGCTTCGGCTACATCTATGGCCGTGAGCACGGTGTTCGCGTGAACACTATTTCGCAGTCGCCCACAATGACTACGGCAGGCAGCGGCATCAAGGGTATGACTTCGCTCTTCGACTTTGCCAACCGTATGTCGCCTCTGGGCAATGCAAGTGCCGAGGATTGCGCCGACTACTGCATTGTGATGTTCAGCGACTTGACACGCAAGGTGACTATGCAGAATCTCTATCACGATGGCGGTTTTTCGAGTATGGGTATGAGCTACCGTGCTATGGACCAGTATCAGAAGAGCCTGAATGAGGACGACTTCCTCAATCCCGACGGCACTGTGAAGTACGGATAAAAAGGAGGTTAAACCTCACATAAAAACCACCCCTGCAAATCATACAAGAATAATGTGTGACTTGCAGGGGTGATTTTTCACCGGTGAGCCTAAAGGGGGGCATCGGTGAAGCAATTGTCTCAATTGTCAGAGTGCAAATGCAAATTCGAGCACGGCAAATACTGCCACAAGAGCAAGTGCAATGAGCACGCTGCTTGCAGCAAACTTGTTGTTCATCAGGTAGAGAGCCAATTCGTGGCGAGGCAGACGCTCAGGTTTTACGTCGGCGCAAGCAGCCTCAAGTTCTTCAGCCTGACGAGCCATTTCGGCAAGCTCCTTTTCAGAAATGTCGGTCTTCATATAGTCAAGTAAAGTTATGGTTATACATTTTTGAATTGCTACCGCAAAGTTACAACAAATGAGCGCATAAACAAAAAGAAAAACGCAGTTTTTGTTTTTGGATATGCCGAGTGCCGTCGAAACTTATGAAAAGTTACAACAAATGAGCGCATAAACAAAAAGAAAAACGCAGTTTTTGTTTTTGGATATGCCGATGGATATGCCGAGAGCCGCCGAAATACCGCAAAATACCGCCGAAACGGTCACTTTTATGCAATTGTTACAGCCAATAGTTAGGCTATGTGAGATATTTGTTGTAATTTTGCATCGCTGTATTTCTGGCACAATTGAAGCAGCTATACGAGACAAAAAAATATGGTTAAAATAAGCCTTATTACTGCTACCAAGAATCAAGCAGCCACTATTGAGGACACAATCAGGAGTGTGTTTCACCAAACGCACACCGACATTGAGTATATTATTGTCGATGGAAACAGCACCGACAATACCAGTGAGATTGTGAAGCCGTGGATTGCTCGATTTGACGGTAGGTTGAAGTATGTGGTTGAAAGCGACAACGGTGTGTTTGAAGCTATCAACAAGGGTATCATGTCCGCTACCGGCGATGTGGTAGGCTTGCTTCATGCCGACGACAGATTTTCGTGCGACACAGTGCTTGAAAACGTTGCGGCTGCCATGGAAGACAGTTCGCTCGATATGGTCTACGGCGATATACACTATACCGACCGCGACGATACATCGTGCGTGAAGCGTTATTATTCGAGTGAGCACTTTGAGCGATCGTTGCTGCGCTTCGGCTTTGCGCCGCCGCACCCTTCGATGTACTGCCGCCGACGTGTATTCAGCGATTTCGGGCTTTATCGCGAAGACTATCGCGTGGCTTCCGACTTCGAGATGTTTGTGCGCCTGCTGTGGATTCCGCGAGTGAAAGCCGGATATCTGCCACTCGACATGGTGGCAATGCGCACCGGAGGACTAAGTACACGCTGGTATAATAGCCTGTGGCTCAACACTCTGGAAAAGTATCGTGCGCTGCGAGCCAACGACATTCACACCTCATTGCTGATGCTCTCCTTGCGCTATGTGCTCAATTTGCGGCACTATTGGCGTCGCTCCCTTCCATTGGACAATAAAAAAATGATTCTGAAATATGAACCGGTTGAATGATATTGCATCCGCGCTGTTGCAGTCGCTGCTGAGTGTGGTGAAGATTGTGCTTCAATCGAAGTGGTGCAGGAAGTTGCCACAGACTGCACAAGGCGAAGAATTGGTTGTGCTGGGCAATGGCCCGTCGCTCAACGACACAATGGCCCACTCCATGCCATTCTTGCGTGAGCGTGCGCTTATGGCGGTGAACTTTGCCGCATGTGCCGGGGAGTTCAGCTCGCTCAAGCCACGTTATTACGTGCTCGCCGACCCACACTTCTTCACTGCCACCGAGCAGCCCAATGTGCAGAAGCTGTGGCGTGTGCTTGGAGAGGAAGTCGATTGGCCAATGACTCTGCTTGTGCCACATCGCTTCAGGAAGCAGATGCGCGCCAATGCCCTTGCAGCCGGCAATGCCAGCGTGCAGGTGGCATATTACAATACCACTCCCATTGAGGGATTTGAGTGGCTTGAGAATGTCACATTCAAGGCTCAACTCGGTATGCCGCGTCCGCGCAATGTGCTCATTCCGTCGATAATGCTCGGCATGGCTTTGGGCTTTTCAACCATCTATGTGGCAGGAGCCGACCACTCATGGACTCGCACACTTTCAGTCGACGACGACAACCGCGTAGTGTCGATTCAGCCGCATTTCTACAAGGAAGATGCGCATGAGGAGAAGCGAGTGCGCACCGAATACATGAATTATCCGCTGCATCAGATTATGTACAGCTTCTATGTGGCTTTCCGTTCGTATTTCACCATTGCACGCTATGCCAGCCACCGTGGCGTGAAGATATTCAACATCACGCCGGGCAGCTTCATTGATGCCTTCCCTCGAATGAAGGTGTGAGCGGATTAATAGATATTTCTCAGATACTCGTCGCGAGTGACGTGCGTCTTTTTCTGTTTCCACGATTTTCCGTCGATATACACTCTCAGCACTATTTTCTGCCAGAAAGCGAATGCCTCCTTGGTGTAGTGGAAGTCGAGCGATGCTTCAAGATTGACAAACTGATTGCGGAAAATGTAGGCGTAGACGTTGGTGCGGCTGTATAGCTTGGCTTGATAGTTGGGGTCGCCCATATTGAGCAGAGTGCCATATCGCGGATAGAGCGGATAAAGGTTCTTTCCGGCAAAGAAAGTCTCCTTCACTCCCAGCCATTTCCACTCAGCCACAGCATCGACGAGCACACCGCACGGAGTGCGCCAAGAGGCATCGTAGAGCCTGTCGCGCTCAATCATAAATATCGGGCCAGCCTTCAGCTCGAGGCTGTCGAGAGCTGAGCGTCGCGACAGATTCAATCCGATGTAGGGATTCACGGTAATGTCGTCGTTCACGCCCTGACCTTCGGTGTTGGTTCGCGTTTTTGCCAGGTGGTTGAGCTGCACACGTCCACCCACAAGCAGCGCACCGCGAGGATTCCAGCGGCCGTTGAAGTTCACGTTGAAAGCCTCACGCTGAGTGTCGCTTTGCAGGCTGCGCCAGTCGAGCGATAGCTCGAAGAAGCCGCGAGGCTTCACATATTGCAGCAGCACACCGCGTATGTTGGGCTGCCAGTACATCATCGAGTCGCTGAGCATCACAGTGTGCATTGGTTCGAGCAGCATGGTTCGAGGGAGCATACCCACAGCCAGCCGCCAAGTGGGCGACTTGTAGCTGTAGTAGAGCGTAGGGCACAGCTTGTAGTCGTTCCAGCCGTTTCCTCCGGGCTGAATCCAGCTAACTCCGGCAGCCACATTGTGCTTTCCGCCGAGCATTGAAACACCTATTTCGGGCGAAAGGCGTGTGAGGAAAATCGTCTGGTCGGGCGAATAGTAGTTGTCGCCTTCGCGGTTCTCGAAAATAGTGTTGAAATCGACGCTCCACGTAAGTTCCTGCTGTGCGTGAAGAGTGGTAGCCGTGATTGCGGCTACCACCATCATAAACATTTTCCGTAGCATAATGTGCGGCTTATTGAACAGGCTTAATTTCGGCAATGCCCCGGCGAATGCGGGCAATTGTCTCTTCCTTGCCGATAAGCTCGGTGATATCGAACATGTGCGGACCCTTGCACTCTCCCACAACGGTGAGACGGAAGGCATTCATTACGTTGCCGAGGTGGTAGCCCTTTTCGGCAATCCATGCGAGCACAATTTCCTCGCTCGGCTTCGAAGTGAAGTCGGCTATACCTTCAAGCACTCCGATAAGCTCTTCCATAATGGCAGGCATTTCGGCACTCCAGCGTTTCTTTATGTCCTTTTCGGCGTAGGCGACAGGTGCCACATAGAAGAAGCGGCCCTGATCCCACAGCTCGCTCACAAACGACACACGCCCCTTGACGAGAGCCACCGTGCGGGTGATGAAGTCGTCGCTGAAAGCGGCAATGTCCACGCCATTAGCTGCAAGAACAGGCTTGAAGAGCTGTGCCAGCTTGGCATCGTCCTCGCGGAGCAGATACTCATGGTTGAACCAGGCACCCTTCTTGTAGTCGAATTTTGCGCCGCTCTTTGAGCAGTGCTCGAATGAGAATTTTGCAATCAGTTCGTCCATCGACATTATTTCCTGCTCCTCACCTGAGTTCCAGCCGAGCAGTGCAAGGAAATTCACCACAGCCTGGGGCAGATAGCCGCGTTCGCGGTAGCCCATCGACACTGCACCGCTTGCCGGGTCGTGCCATTCAAGCGGGAACACTGGGAATCCGAGCTTGTCGCCGTCGCGCTTGCTCAGCTTACCCTTTCCGGCACCGTCGGGCTTCAGCAGCAGCGGCAGGTGCACGAATTGCGGCATGGTGTCGAGCCAGCCGAATGCCTCATAGAGAAGCACATGGAGCGGAGCTGAAGGCAGCCATTCTTCGCCGCGAATTACGTGGG
>CAMFSS010000062.1 GCA_945983195.1 uncultured Prevotellaceae bacterium
ATGCCGTGAGCTGATAAGGAAGAATAGGGAACAACTCACTTTTGCCGACATAAATAATATACATTCCATTATAAAAGATGGAATCATGCAGAATCATTATCGCCGCGACAAATATGGAATCAACCCTACAATCCGAAACCTCAATACGGCTATGTTGCTCACCGAAAATATCGGTCCCGACCGCAACATGATAATAGCCATATTGCTCTACAACTTGTGCCGCTCAGAGTTTATTCCCGAGGATAAACTACGTGCAATATTTGGCGATGACATTGCCAAACTCATATCAGGACTTACGAAGGTTTCGCTGCTCTATAAGCGTCAGGCGGCAGTGGAAAGTGAAAATTTTCATAAGTTGCTGCTCACCTTTGCTGAAGACATACGCGTGATAATCATCATGATTGTTGACCGATTGGCTATCATGCGTGCCATCAATCATCACCCTAATGAGAAATTCGTTCACGACATATCGAATGAGGCAAAATATCTCTATGCGCCCCTCGCACACAGGCTTGGTCTTTACAAAATAAAATCGGAACTTGAAGACTTGTCATTCAAATACACGAATCGAGAGGTTTTCACTGATATTGCGCGTAAGCTCAATGAAACCAAGGTGGAGCGCGACCGCTATATTGCCGACTTTATAGCCCCAGTGAAAGCCGCTCTTGAGAAGGAAGGACTGAAATTTGACATCAAGGGCAGAACTAAATCTATTAGTTCCATCTGGAACAAGATGAAGAACCAAAATGCCGATGTCAAGGATATTTTCGACCTTTTTGCCATACGCATTATTCTTGATACACCGCTTGAACGCGAGAAGGCAGAATGCTGGAATGCCTATTCCATCGTCACTGCGATGTACACTGCCAATACTTCGCGATTAAAGGACTGGCTGACTATTCCCAAATCTAATGGCTATGAGTCGCTCCATATCACGGTGAATGGTCCGGGAAACAAGTGGGTGGAAGTGCAGATTCGCACTCGCCGTATGGACGAAATTGCTGAACGCGGACTTGCTGCTCACTGGAAATACAAGGGTATAAAGAGCGAAGGCGGACTTGACGAGTGGATGAACAATGTGCGCGATATGCTCGAATCGGGCAACGGTCCGGCTGAGCTGATGAAAAATGCCTCGATGCACATCTACGATAAGGAGGTGTTTGTGTTCACTCCCAAGGGCGACCTCTACAAACTGCCGGCAGGTGCTACACTGCTTGATTTTGCGTTCCACATTCATTCGAAAGTGGGAAGCTCATGCATAGGCGGCAAAGTTGATGGTAAGAACCAAAAAATCACATATAAGCTAAAGAGCGGTGACACGATTGAGGTGCTCACTTCATCGACACAAACTCCAAAGCTCGACTGGCTTAACATAGTAGTCACGTCGAAGGCAAAGAATAAAATAAAGCAGTCGATTAACGAACTCAAAGCAAAATCGGCCGAACTCGGCAAGGAGTTGCTGCAACGCCGCTTCAAGAATAAGAAGATTGAGGTGGAGGAGGCATTGCTCATGAAGGCAATCAAGAAATCGGGATATAAGAACGTTACCGACTTCTATTACGACATATCGAAAGAGGTATTAAATCCTGCCACTGTCATTGATACCTACATATCACTTGAAAACAAGGACAATGAGATAAATCACCCTGAAACTGCCGAGAACTTTATTCTACAGGCTTCAAAGGAGGAGTCGCAGACATCAGACACACTTGTGATTGGAGAAAACATCAAGGGAATCAACTACAAGCTCTCAAAGTGCTGCAACCCCATTTTCGGAGATAAGATTGTGGGATTTATATCAAGTGAAGGTGCGATTAAGATTCATCGTGCCGACTGCCCCAATGCAGTTCATCTGCTCGAAAAATATCCTTACCGGCGAATTAATGCCCAATGGTCGGGAAAGATGGGGTCGCAGTATGCCGTGACTTTGCGTATTCTCGGACATGACGACATTGGCATCGTTACGAATGTATCGTCTGTTATAAATAAAGAGAAGGACACATCGTTGCGCAGCATTTCAATCGACTCGCACGACGGACTGTTCCAAGGCTTTCTGGTGATAGGAATTGGCGACACTAAGTCGCTTGATAATCTGATTGCAAAAATAAAGAATATAAAAGGAGTAAAAGATGTACAAAGAAGCAATTAAGCATATCACCCGAATGTCGGGTGTAGCTTTGATAGCAACAATAGTGATAGGAACTGCATCGTGCGGTAATTCAGGTAAAGTTAGCGACGAATCGCTTGCTATGCTTGAGAGTGCCAACAAATTGTCGGAACAAGGGCTGTATGACAGTGCTGTAGTCATTCTCGATTCGCTATGTAAGACATTTCCGACTGAAACCGATGCCGTGAAGATGGCTATGCACAGAAAAGCGCAAACGCTTGAAAAATCATTTGTCCGACAACTTGAGCAAGTGGATAGCATCATTGCAGCCAATGAGCCTATAGTGCGTGAAATTGCACCTAAATTCAAGTCGGTGAAATCGCCTGAAATGGTAGAAGGCTATCGGGTGATTGCGTCGATAGCTGGAAAAGAGCTTATTAACCGCACTGACATAGAACCAAGAATAGATGATGGCGGAAATCTCTACATTGTGTCGTTGTTGCATGGTGTAGCCGCTCAGCACGACCGTTTGCGGGTCAGTGGTGCCGCCGGCAGTGCTGAAACTATGGCAGTACCTTACGACAAGTCGCGCAACTATCGTTTCAACGATGATGGGGTGCCTAACGAAATGGTAACTTTCCGTTACGACGAATGTGCTGATTTTTGCCGCTTTATCGCTGACAATGCCGATGCAGCTTTATCGCTAACGTTTGTGGGAAAAAGGCAGCACACCGTAACTCTCTCGTCGGCGATGAAGAATGCGATTGCAGAATCATTCAGATACTCAACCGCGATCCGTACAGGAATGCAGGCAGAGCGCGACAAGCTGCTGCTAACCAAAAAGATTGAGATAGCGCGTCGGCAGATTGAGCAGACTGCGCCAAAAGAGGAGTAGAAATATCTTACAGGGAAAATGATAAGCCGTAGTAGTCACAATGTCGACTCTACGGCTTTTTTGACGTACCCTTCTGGATAATTCCAGAAGCGACAATTGGAATGATATAGCGTGCCGGTTGCCAAATCTTGAAGAAATCACATTCGGGGTAGGGGCGTGGACCTATGTAGTTGCATAGCTCTACACACGCATAGAATACACCGAAGTGGTAGTTCACAAAGTCCTGAAATGAGCCGTATGGCGGGTCGATGGGCTGTGGCTCAAAACCGGTTGCAGCAACCAATTTCTCGGCTAACGACGTTGCACAGGAGTCGGGAGTTGAGAAAAAGAATTGTTCACCTTGTGTGTGGAAAGCAAGAATAGCTTCAGGCTTGATTCGCTTGGCGAAATCAGCCAATGCACGCGATTCGGGCTCGCTAAGTGGAGAAAAGCCCTTGAATCCGCTTGATGCCGGCAGGCTGTCGTTGGGGCAATTATCCCAGCCATAGTCGAAATTACGGTTAAGGTCGATCCCGCGTGCATTTGCTTTCCACGAGCGATGTGCAGGCTCTTCGTAGTTCTTCAACCTCATTTTTACCAAAGAGTCACAATTGGCTGATGCCTCAAATCCATTTTGCACAATGTTGACTCCATCAGGATTTACCATAGGAACGATGTAGAGTGAAACTTCATTGAGTAGTTGGTTTATGTCGTAACAGCCTATGGAGTCGCGTGAAACAAACGCTTCGGCATATTGCTCAATGAAATACATAAGATAGTTGGTGCAGATATGCTCACGGGCATGAAGTGTGCCACAAATGAGAATCTTGTGATTGCCTCTGCCGAGCTTTACTGCCTGAATCTCTCGCCCCTCAAATGATGTCCCGATAGTGCCGCTTGAGAGGATAACCGAATAGCGCTTTTGTAGCTTTGCAAGGTTATCGGTCGTAAGCTCATGGGAGTAAACTGCCAGAGGATTCACAATGGGGTCGTACTCGGCAGCCGCAAAGAGAGGACACGCAGAATATGCCATAATAAACAAACAGATATAAAATAATTTACGCATTATTGAAAAGGGAATTGCATAACTAATCGGGCACAAAATTAAAAAATTGTCGGCAGATTTTGGCAAAATTCGGTGTGGAAAAATTATCAGATGGAACTTTTTTCAATTATTTTTCATCAAAAAAAGCAATTAAGTGGTTTGTAATTTGCTTAATTGGAAGAAAGTGAGTAACTTTGCAGTCGCTTTTCGGAGCATAAAAGAATAATTAACAAAAAAGTTAAACAAAAAACGTATGAATCATTACGAAACCGTTTTCATTTTAACTCCCGTTTTGTCTGATGTTCAGATGAAGGAAACGGTAGATAAGTTCAAGGCCGTTCTCACCAACAACGGCGCATCTATCGTCAACGAGGAGAATTGGGGTCTGCGCAAACTTGCATACCCAATCCAGCACAAATCTACAGGCTTCTACACATTGATTGAGTTTGATGCAGAGCCAACCGTAGTTAAGAAACTTGAAATTGCATTCCGTCGTGAAGAGAAAGTAATCCGTTTCTTGACATTCCGCCTCGACAAGTATGCAGCAGAGTATGCAGCTAAGAGAAGAAGCCTCAAGGGCGCAAAAGTCAACACAACTAACGAAGAGGAAAAGAAGGAGGATTAATTATGGCACAGACACAATCAGAAATCAGATATCTTACTCCGCTTTCAGTGGACGTTAAGAAGAAGAAATATTGCCGTTTCAAGAGAAGCGGTATCAAGTATATCGACTACAAAGATCCTGAATTCTTGAAGAAATTCTTGAACGAGCAGGGTAAGATTCTTCCCCGCCGCATTACCGGAACATCGCTCAAGTTCCAGAGAAGAGTAGCTCAAGCCGTGAAGCGTGCACGCCACTTGGCACTGCTTCCTTACGTAACCGACTTGATGAAATAATTAAAGAATTAGGAGGAAACAATTATGAAATTAATATTAAAAGAAGATATCGCAAACCTTGGTTACAAGGACGACGTGGTTGAAGTGAAGAGCGGATATGGCCGTAACTACCTTATTCCACAACAGAAAGCTGTAATCGCCACTCCTTCGGCTCTGAAGATGCTGGCTGAGAATCAAAGACAACGCGCCCACAAGCTTGCCAAGATTAAGGCTGATGCTGAGGCTGCTGCTGCCGCACTTGAGGGAGTAACACTGACTATCGGTGCCAAGACAAGCTCAACCGGAACAATCTTTGGTTCTGTCAACAATATCCAAATTGCTGAGGCTCTTGAGAAGCTCGGACACACAGTTGACCGCAAGCTCATCTATCTCAAGGATGCTGTGAAGGAAGTTGGTAGCTATAAGGCTACAATCAAGTTCCACAAGGAGGTATCAGTTGAGATTCCATTTGAAGTTGTTTCGGAATAATCTGATGAATTGACTGATAAAGAATAAGACAAAGAGGTGTATTCTAATAGAATATGCCTCTTTTTTTCTTGTAATATAGAATAATTCAATGATTTTTGTTACTTTTGCAGGATAGAAAAAATCGGATTATAGGCTAACTTTGCAGAAGTAGTGTTCTGTTTGCACTATTTGCAAATGTTGGTTTGTGACAATATACTTAATAATCTGCTAATGACTTACTGCAATGTTAAATTATAGTTAAACTCAATTATTTTTGTAACAAAAAGGGTTGTGCTATAGTCTAATTTTTCAGAAATGTCTAAAAGAGCTAACATACATTGAATACAAATTAAAAACAACAAACAATAATTAATTAACACACAGAAAGATGAAAAGATTTAGTTTTCTTTTTTCGTTGCAGAGGGTTTTCTTCATGGGAGTACCCGTAATGGCGCAAGATGGAGATGACATTATGATGCAACAACTTCCCATCGACCAGAATGTACGCTACGGTGTGTTGCCTAACGGACTCACTTACTACATTCGCCACAACCAAGAGCCTAAGAACCGTGCAGAGTTTCACATTGCACAGAAGGTAGGTTCTATTCTTGAGGAGGATAACCAGCGTGGTCTTGCACACTTCCTTGAGCACATGGCATTCAATGGCTTGCAGCATTATCCCGGCAAGTCGATGCTTGAGTATTTCCAGAGCATTGGTTTGACTTTCGGTGGTGATATCAATGCCTACACAGGCTTTGACCAGACTGTTTACCGCCTGTCGAATGTTCCAACGGAGCGTGAGGCAGTGCTTGATTCGGCACTTCTTGTGCTTCACGACTGGTCGTGTGCAATTACTCTCGACGAGAAAGAGATTGATGCCGAACGTGGCGTAATCAATGAGGAGTGGCGCACTCGTGGCGATGCTTCAATGCGTCTCTATGAGGCTGTTCTTCCAATAATCTTCAAGGATAGCAAGTATGCACACCGCCTTCCTATCGGCACAATGGATGTGGTTATGAACTTCAAGCCCCAGGAACTTCGCGACTACTATCACCGTTGGTATCGTCCCGACCAGCAGGGTATCATTGTGATTGGTGATTTCGATGCAGCCAAGATGGAACAGAAAGTTAAAGACTTGTTCTCACCCATTAAAATGCCTGAGAATGCTGCAAAGCGTGAGTATTTCCCCGTTCCCGACCATAAGGGTATCGACTACGCTCTTTACACCGATCCCGAGTCGCCAAGCTCACTTATCTACCTTTTCTTCCAGCATGAGGCGTACCCTCGTGAACACAAGAACACTCTTGGTTATATGTTGACCCAGGTGGCTACCAACCTCGTTAACTCTATGTTCAATAGCCGCTTGAATGAGATTGCCCAAGACCCTGCTTCGCCAATGTCTTATGCCTACAACTATGATGGCAACTTCTTCATTGCACAGACAAAGGACGCATTCACATTCATTGGTGTGGCAAAGGAAGGCAAGACACTTGACACTTACAAGACTCTGCTCACTGAGGCACAGCGCGTGAACCTACACGGTTTCACACAGAGCGAGCTTGACCGAGCCAAGGCTGAAATCAAGCAGCAATATGAGACAATGTTTAATGAGCGCGACAAGCGCAAGAGCATCAAGTATGCAGAAGAATATATTGACAACTTCTGTGAAGGAAGCTACATTCCCGGCATCGAGTTGGAATATCAGATTCTTCAGGGTATTCTTCCACAGATCGACCTCGCTACTATCAACCAATTGGCAAAAGAGGCTATTTCGGAAGACAACGTTAGCCTTATTATTAACGGACCTAAGAAAGAAGGAGCCGTTTATCCTACGAAAGAAGAGGTTGAAAGCAACTTCAAGACTATCTTTGCATCACAGGTAGAGGCATACGTGGATAACGTATCAACAGAGCCTCTTCTTGCCAATGAGCCAACTCCCGGCAAGATTGTGAGCGAGAGCACCGATGCTGCTACAGGCATCACCACAATGAAGCTTTCAAACGGTGCTACCGTGCTTCTCAAGCCCACCGACTTCAAGAACGATGAAATCAACATGGAAGCTATCAGCTTGGGAGGTTACAGCATCTATAATGGCAAGTGCAATCCCGACATTATGTTCTTCGACAATGCTGTGGCTTGCAGTGCCCTTGGCACATACACAACCACTGCCCTCGAAAAATATCTCGCAGGCAAGAAGGCAAGCATCAGCTTTAGCATGGACGATGCCTACGAGAGCATAAACGGTTCTTCTTCGGTTAAGGATTTTGAAACAATGCTCCAGATGAACTACCTGCTCTTCACCGACGTGCGCAAGGACGAGAAGACCTTTGAGGCTCAGCGCAGCTCTCTCGTATCGAGCTTGAAGATGATGATGAACAATCCTCGCTTCATTTTCGGCGACTCAATCAAATCGACCATCTATATGCACAACCCAATGAAGATGAATCCTCGCATTGAGGACATAGAGGCAGTCAACTACGACAACTGCTTGAAGCTCTATAGTGAGCGCGTTGCCAATGCCGGTGACTACACATTCAGCTTCGTAGGTAAATTCGATCTTGAGACAATCCGTCCGATGATTGAGAAATACATTGCTTCGCTCCCCGACAATGGTGTCCGTGAAAAGTATGGCTACAAAGTTCCAACTGCAAAGGGTGAGATTCTCAACAAGTTCACTTTGCCGATGGAGAATCCGAAAGTATCAGTTCGCTACAACCTCACGGGTGATATTGACTTCTCTATGAAGACCCGCACAATATTTAACTTCCTCTCTGAGGTTATGGACATTGTCTATACTCGCACTATCCGTGAGGAAGAGGGTGGAACATACGGAGTAGGAACATCTGCAGGTTGCTCATTCATCAACAAGAACTACACCTTCCTCTTCCAATTTGATACCAATGTAGAGAAGAGCCAGCAGCTCACCGACCGCGCTATCAAGGAACTGAAGAATGTGGTAGAGAATGGTGCTGATTCAGCCGACTTCCAGAAGGTGAAAGAGGCTGCAATTAAGCAATATCAAGATCAGCTTCGAGAGAACAGCTATTGGATGAATGTTCTCACCAACAAGGCTCTTGGACTTGATTCTTATACCGGTATGGCTGACATTCTCAATAACATTACACTTGCCGAATTCAACGCTTTCGTTAAAAAGAACGTAAAATTCAAGAATGCTGCTACCATTATGATGGTAGGAGAGGCAAAGAAGTAATTTCTGAATAAGTCCTAATTAGAATCAGGCTGCACTGCCCAAAGTGGCAATGCAGCCTGTTCTTATATCCATAAAAAAATCCTGCCAGAGGCTACTGTGACAGCTCTAGGCAGGATTATTATATATCATTGAAAATTGTATCAGATGCGGTCGAGAACAGTCTCTACAAGGTCTTCAACGGCTGTCTTATAATTGGGTGTAGCAGCCTTCGACATGCGGTTAGCTATGATGCAGCACACTGTCATTGCACGATGCCCCATAAGTTTTGCCATTCCCTGAAGTGCCGCACTTTCCATTTCATAATTGGTAATACGCCAGCCATCATGGCGGAAAGCACTGATGCGGCTGTTAAGCTCCGGTTCGGCAAGAGGCAGTCGAAGTTCGCGGCCTTGAGGCCCATAGAAACCCACAGCGGAGATAGTTACACCATGTACCATGTCGTTGCCTCCAATTTTCTCCACCAATGAAGCATCTGAATCAGATACGTAAGGCTTAGCCCAAAGAGGGTTCCATTTGACGTAGTCGCAGAATGCGCGTTCAAACTCAAGGTCGCACGCCTCGTTGCGACCTGCATAATAATTAAGCACACCGTCGAATCCGAGCGACTTTGTGGCAATCACCGGAGTACCTACTGCAAGGTCGGATTGCAACGCACCGGAAGTGCCGATTCTGATGATGTTGAGCTGGCGGAATTTGTCTTTTGTTGTGCGTGTGTTGAGGTCGATGTTGGCAAGTGCGTCAAGTTCGTTAATCACAATGTCGATGTTGTCACTTCCAATTCCGTGCGACAGACACATAATTGGCTTTCCATGGTAGGTTCCGCCTATTGTGTGAAATTCACGGCTCGACACTTCAAAATCCTTTGTGTCGAAGTGTGAAGCAACCATATTCACGCGGTTAGGGACACCCACAACTAAGATGTTGTCGGTGATTTGTTCCGGCAAAAGGGGAATATGGAAGATGCTTCAATA
>CAMFSS010000063.1 GCA_945983195.1 uncultured Prevotellaceae bacterium
GTATGCTCGAGGACGAGAATGGGAATCTGTGGTTTGGCACGAACAAAGGACTTGTGAAATTCAATCCCAACACGGCAGCGGTGAAGGTGTTCACCATGAAGGACGGCCTGCCGGGCAACCAGTTCAACTACGGCCAGGCAGTAAAGACAGGCAGCGGAATGTTCTATTTCGGCTGCATCGACGGCGTAGTAGCCTTCAATCCGCAGAACGAGGAACTTCAAAGCTCGCCCGAAGGGATCTACTTCACTCGAATGGACGTGCTCAACGACGAGGTGCACCCCGGAGAGGAGGGTTCGCCGCTTGAACAAAACATACTCTTTACCGATAAAATCACTCTACCCTACGACTTGGCAACATTCTCGCTCGATGTGGCATCGCCCAACTTCGGCACCACAGGCGGCGACATCTACAGCTACAAGATAGAGCCACTTGGCGACAAGTGGATAACGATGCGCAACAACCGCATATCATTCAACAACCTTGCTACCGGCGACTACAAGCTGACGGTGCGCGTGGAGAACAACGGCAAGAAAGTGGAGCGTGAGATGCAAATCACGATACTGCCGCCGGGGTGGCTGGCGCGGTGTGCATTCTTCTGCATCTTCCTCATGGCAGCAATAGGTGTGGCATGCTGCTTCATCTGGTATCGCAACCGCAAGGAACAGCAACTGAGGGAGCGACAGCAGATGTTTGCCATCAGCAAGGAGAAGGAACTCTACCAGAACAAAGTGAACTTCTTCACAGAAGTGGCACACGAGATACGCACACCGCTGGCACTCATAGATGCACCGCTTGAGGCGATAGAGGACATAGGAGTGAAAGACGACAAGGTGAAGCACTATCTGAGCGTGATGCGCCAGAACACGCGCCGTCTGCTCAACCTCACCGGGCAGCTACTCGACTTCCAGAAGATAGACTCGGGGCGCATGGTGCTATCGAGCGAGAATGTGGACATCACGATGCTCGTGACAGAGACACTCGACCGCTTTGAGCCCGCAATAACGCTGAAGCACAAGCGGCTGCTGCGCAATGTGAGCGCAGATGAGCAGATAATCGTGTCGACCGACAAGGAAGCTGTGACAAAGATTATGAGCAACTTGCTCAACAATGCGCTGAAATATGCCAACAAGACCATAGAGGTGACGCTCAGAGCCGACGAGAACCACTTTGTGCTCAGCGTGATGAGCGACGGCAAGAAAATCACCGAGGCTGACCGCCGCCGCATATTCGAGCCGTTCTATCAGGTGGACAAGACCGTGAGCGGCGAGAACGGAGTGGGAATAGGGCTGCCGCTGTCGCTCTCACTGACCAAGATGCTTGGCGGCGTGCTCTATCTGGAGGACAACACCGGCGACGTGAACGTGTTCTCGCTGTCGATGCCAATCAACAAGACCGATGTGAAGCAGAACAACAAGAACGCGATGAACACATCGGACTACCTCATAGAAGAGGGGTCGAACCAGTCGAAGGAGAATGCGGCAGGCTACACGGTGCTGATAGTGGAGGACAACGACAATATGCGCGAGTTCCTTGCCGACCAGGTGAACTTGTCGTTCTCGGTGGAAACCGCATGCAACGGCAAGGAGGCATTTGAGAAGCTGAAATCGAGCCACATCGACCTCATAGTCACCGACGTGATGATGCCCGAAATGAACGGCTACGAGCTTTGCAAGGCTGTGAAAGCCGACCTCGACCTCTCGCACATACCGGTGGTGTTCATCACAGCCAAGAACGACCTCGACAGCAAGATAAAGAGCCTGCAACTCGGAGCGGAAGCCTACATAGAGAAACCCTTCTCGGTGAAATACTTCAGACAGCTCATACGGTCGCTGCTCGACAACCGCCGCCGAGAGCGCGAGGCCTTCTCGAAAAAGCCATTCTTCAACGTGGACAACATGCACGTGAACAAAGCCGATGAGGAATTCATCAACAAAGTGGTGAAAATCATAGAGGACAACATCGGCGAGGACGACTTCAGCGTGGAATCGATGGCCGACATATTCTGCATGAGCCATTCGAGCCTGCTTCGCAAGATAAAGACGGTGTTCAACCTGTCGCCAGTGGAGCTGATAAGGCTAATCAAGCTGAAAAAGGCCGCCGAACTGATACAGGAGGGCAAGTACCGCATAGGCGACATTTGCTACATGGTGGGCATATCGTCGCAGAGCTACTTCAGCAAACTATTCTTCAAGCAATTCGGCATCACGCCCAAGGACTTTGAGAAGCAGTGCCAGAAAAAGCAGCAAAATGCGGTGCCGGAGCAACTGAAATAGCCGAAAAAAGTGGTAATTGCAGTAAACTTTCAATTTTTTGATGATTTCATGGCTTTTAGATACCGAAATAATGAGTAATTTTGTCATGAGAAGAGAGGTGAATTTCAGCCTCTAATAGCAATTGACATAAACTGACGCGAAAAAACAATCATCAAACAATGGACAAGAATAGCATAAGAAGAATGTGCATAGCACCGGCACTGCTTGCCGTGTCGCTCGTTGCCGGAGCAAAGGTGGAGCTGCCACAGTTTGTGACCGACAGCATGGTAATACAACAAAAAAGCAACCTGAAGATAGAAGGCAAGGCTTCACGCAACGTGAAGGTGACAACCTCGTGGAACGGAGAGACCACCGTAGCCAACACTGACGGCAACGGACACTTCACGGTGACACTTGCCACGCCAAAAGCCGGAGGACCGCATAAAATCACCTTCGACGACGGCGAGCGGCTCACACTGCGCGACATATATTCGGGCGAAGTGTGGCTTTGCTCGGGACAGTCGAACATGGAAATGCCTGTGGGCGGCTGGGGCAAGGTGATGAACTACGAGCAGGAGATAGCCAATGCCAACTACAAAAACATACGCTTCCTGCAAGTGCAGAAACAGATAGGCTACAAGCCAGCCGACGACACCAATATAAATATGGGAGGGTGGCGCACATGCTCGCCTGCCACGGTGGAGAATTTCTCGTCGATAGCCTACTTCTATGCACGCGAAATGTCGGCAAAGCTCGGTGTGCACGTGGGAGTGATTGACTGCACATGGGGCGGCACACCAGCCGAAGCGTGGACAAGCTATGAGGGCGTGAAATCGGTGCCCGGATTTGAGAAAGAGACTCAACTGCTCAGCGAAGGCAACTTCGATGCAGCCAAGATGAAGCAACTCTACGAGAAAGAGATAGAGGAGTGGATGAAGGTGGCATCGTCGGGCAGCAAGACCTTTGATGCAGGACGCTACGATGCATCGCTTCCGAAAATGGCACTTCCCTGCGAGTGGGAGAAATCGGCACTTCCCGACTTCGACGGCATAGTGTGGTTCCAATATGCAATCGACATACCAGCCGACTGGGCAGGAAAGGCAGTGGAGCTGCACCTGGGCATGATTGACGATGAGGACGTGACCTACTTCAACGGCACGAAGATTGCCGAAGGTTCGGGCTACAACGTGCAGCGCGTGTACACCGTTCCGGCAGAAATGGTGAAAGCCGGACGCTCGGTGATTTCGGTGCGCGTGAGCGACTTCGGTGGCGGAGGCGGAATATGGGGCGATGCAGCCGACATGGCAGCAGTGCAGGGCGGCAAGCGCATAGCACTTGCCGGCGACTGGAACTACAGCATAGCAGCCGACTTCAGCAAGCTGCCGCGCCGCCCGGTGTCGGTGGAGAGCTCGAGCTTCCCCTGTGTGCTCTACAATGCCATGCTCTATCCGCTTCACACCATGCCTGTGAAGGGCGTACTGTGGTATCAGGGCTGCGCCAATGTGGGTAGTGATGCACAATACTCGGTGCTCTTCAAGCGACTGATTGCCGACTGGCGCACGCTGTGGAACAATGAGCAACTACCATTCTACTTTGTGCAGCTTGCCGGATTCCTCCAGCCGCAACTCATACAGCCCGATTCGGAGTGGGCAGCACTCCGCCAGGCACAAGCCGATGCACTTGAACTCGACAACACCGCCATGGCAGTGGCAATCGACATAGGCAACCCCGACGACATTCACCCGAAGAACAAGCAGGAGGTGGCACGCCGCCTTTCGCTCATAGCCCTGAACCGCACTTACGGACGCGGTGATGTGACATTCGAGGCACCAAAGCCGGTGTCGCTGGGTGCGGCAGGCAACGATGCACTTGTGAAATTCGACAACGAGGTGAGAGCCGACGGCGGTGCACCGAAGGGATTCATTGCCCTTGTAGGAGGCAAGTGGGTGCGCCCCGAAGCCAAGATAGTGGACCACAATGTGGTGCGCCTCACAGCCGACGGCAAGATAGAGCAGGTGAAATATGACTGGGCCGACTATCCCGACGGCAACCTGCGCGGCATTACCGGACTGCCTGTAGCCCCCTTCAAAATGGGAGAATAGGAATTGAAGGGAAACCGATGATAACATAAATCATATCTAATATTAACAACATAATCAATTTCAATGAAACTTATAACCAAAACAATGCTTGCGGCAGTGTGCATGCTGCCGCTATCGGGATTGACCACATCGGCCAAGGAGCAGATAGTGGTGGAATCGGAAAACACTGCGCTGGTGTTCACAGTGGGCGACAACGGCCGCCTTTATCAGAGCTACTTCGGCAAGCGCATTGCCAATGCCGGTGACTATGCCTCGCTTCCCCTCGGCAATGAGGCTTACCTGACACACGGCATGGAAGACTACTTTGAGCCGGCACTCCACATCAACCGTGCCGACGGCAACCCATCGCCACTGCTCACCTACAAGAGCCACACCGTGACTCCGTGCAAAGGCGGCAAGGAGACAGTGATAACCCTCGTCGACCCGGTATATGCCGATGAGGTGGCAATGCACTTTGTGAGCTACGAGAAGGAGAACGTGTTCAAGACCTGGACAGAGATTTTCAACAAGGAGAAGGGCGCAATCGTGCTTGAGAAGTTTGCATCGTCGCTGCTTCACTTCACATCCCCCAACAATTACCTGACACAGTATAACGGCGACTGGGCAAGAGAAGCCAATGCCTTCACGCAGGAGCTTTTCTACGGAAAGAAGGACGTTGACACCAAGCTCGGCACACGTGCCAATATGTTTGTGTCGCCATTCTTCCAGCTTTCGCTTGGCGCACCCGCCACAGAGAAGAGCGGAGAGGTGCTTGTGGGCACACTTGGCTGGACCGGTAACTTCCGCTTCACTTTTGAGGTGGACAACAAGGGTGATCTGCGCGTGCTTAGCGGCATCAACCCCTATTTCTCGCAGTATCGTCTGGCAAAGGGAGGCAGCTTCCGCACACCGGAGTTCATCTTCACACTCAGCCGCAAGGGAACAGGCGAAGCAAGCCGCAACCTGCACGACTGGGCACGCCGCTATCAGGTGAAGAACGGTATGGGCGACCGCATGACGCTGCTCAACAACTGGGAGTCGACCTACTTCGACTTCGACGAGAAGAAGCTCATCACCCTTATCGGCGAAGCCAAGGAATTCGGAGTGGACATGTTCCTGCTCGATGACGGCTGGTTTGGCAACAAGTATCCGCGCCACAGCGATACACAGGGTCTTGGCGACTGGGACGAGACTGCCAACAAACTGCCCAACGGCATCGGTCGTCTCACCGAGGAAGCCAAGAAGCAGGGCGTGAAATTCGGACTCTGGATTGAGCCGGAAATGGTGAACCCGAAATCGGAACTCTACGAGAAGCACAAGGACTGGGTGATTACACTCCCCAACCGCGAAGAATACTACTTCCGCAACCAGCTCGTACTCGACCTCAGCAACCCGAAGGTGCAGGACTATGTATTTAATGTAGTAGACGAACTTAAGACCAAGTACCCCGACATTGCATTCTTCAAGTGGGACTGCAACAGCCCGATAACCAACATCTACTCGACCTACGAGAAGATGAACCAGAGCCACCTTTACATTGACTATGTTCGCGGACTCTACAATGTGCTCGACCGCGTTGCAGCAAAATATCCCGACCTCCCAATGATGCTTTGCGCCGGCGGTGGCGGACGCACGGACTACGAGGCACTGAAATACTTCCCCGAAATGTGGGTGAGCGACGATACCGACCCGATAGAGCGTCTTTTCATACAGTGGGGCTACTCACAGGTGTTCCCGGCAAAGGTGCAGTGCGCACACGTGACCACATGGAACAAGAGCGCAAGCGCAAAATTCCGCGTGAATGTGGCAATGATGGGCAAGCTCGGCTTCGACCTCAACCTGCACGACCTCTCAGCCAGCGACCTTGCATACTGCAAGCAGGCTGTGAAGAACTATAACCGCCTGAAACCGGTGATTCTCGACGGCGACCAGTATCGCCTCGTATCGCCCTACGAGGGCAACCACGCCGCTACAATGTATGTGGGCAAGGACAAGCGCAAAGCAGTGGTGTTTGCATTCGACGTTCATCCGCGCTATGCAGAGAAACTCTACAACGTAGTGCTTGAAGGACTTGACGCCAATGCCACATACGAGGTACGCGAGATAGACCGTGCCGACTGCACAGTGGGTGATGCAAAGACCTATTCGGGCGACTACCTGATGACTGTGGGTCTGCCACTATTCAGCTGCAACAAGCTATTCAGCACCGTAGTGGAACTTACAAAGAAATAAAACAGATGTCGTGATGAGAAAAACGATATTGACAATTACTGTAATCACCGGTTTTGCCATGAGCTGCAAGGCCGGTGATTTCACTAAATATGTGAACCCGATGATAGGCACGGGAGCAGTGGAAAACAGCCTGTCGGGCAACAACCACCCGGCAGCCACTGTGCCCTACGGAATGGTGCAGCTCGGACCCGACACGCACATTGCCCCCGACTGGTACAATGCATCGGGCTACAACTACAACGACAGCACCATCTACGGTTTCACGCACACTCGCCTCTCGGGTACGGGAGCAAGCGACCTTATTGACGTGAGCCTGTTTCCAACGACCACACGCGCCGAGTCGTCGCGATTCAGCCACACGATAGAGATAGCCACACCGGGCTATTATGGCGTGCGCCTTGCCGACGAGAACATCATGGCAGAATTGACAGCCACACCGCGAGTGGGCATACACCGCTACACCTATCCCGAAGCAGGGAATATGAATCTGTGGATCGACATGGAACGCTCAGCCAACAAGGCGAGCTGGAACCGCACCATCATCAACTCACAGATACGCAAGGTGTCGGACTATGCCGTAGCCGGCTACCGAATCATCACAGGTTGGGCAAAATTGAGGAAAATCTACTTCTATGCCGAGTTTTCAATGCCAATCAAGGGGCTGCTGATGTGCAGCAACGGCAAAGAGGAGGCGAGCGTAGATGTTGCCAACGGCACTGCGCTCAAGGCACTGCTGACGTTTGGCACCGCAACGGCTACGTTCCGGGAATTTCTACACTGCACGCTTCACCTTGAGAATGGCAAGGAACTGAAGATTGTGGCCAAGACGGCAAACAAGACGTATTACCACGTCAGTCAGGTGAAGCTCAACGGCAAAGTGCTAAAAGGCACTACGCTCAAGCATAGCGACATTATGAATGGAGGATTACTTGAATTTTACATGTGCAAATAGTTTTTCTCGTATGAAGATAGAAAAGAAGTTATATGACACTCGGGTGGGGGAGATTTCGGTGTTCTGCCTCACCAATGGAGCAGGAAATGTGGTGGAATTGTCGAGCCTCGGAGCCGGCATAACCCGAATCATAGTTCCTGATGCCGACGGGCGACGCGATGACATTGTGCTGGGATATAGCGACTATGCCGACTATATGCGCGACGGGGCGTGTGCCGGGAAAACTCCGGGTCGCTTTGCCAACCGCATAGCACTCGGCCGATTCACCATCGACGGAAAGGAATACCAACTTGACACCAATAATGGCCCGAATGCGCTGCATGGCGGCAATGGCGGCTTTCACAGCGTGCTGTGGGAGTCGGAACTCACTGACAATGGTGTGCGGTTCACCTACCGCTCAGCCGATGGCGAAGAGGGCTATCCGGGCAATCTCACCGCAATGGTGACCTACTCATGGAGCGATGACAATGTACTCACCATCGACTTCGATGCCGAAACTGACTGTGCTACGGTGGTGAATCTCACCAACCATGCCTATTTCAATCTTGCCGGTGCAGGTGAGGGCTTGTGCCTCGACCATCGCCTCAAGCTCGACTGCCACAAGTGGCTGCCGACTGACAATGTGGACATTCCGACCGGGGAGATAGCTTCGGTGGAGGGTACGCCGATGGATTTTACGCAAGGGAAACGTCTGGGTGATGATATTCTTGCCGATTTCAGCAATCTGAAATTGGGGAAGGGATATAACCACTTCTTCATTGCCGATGGCTATGATGGCACTTTGCGCCACATTGCCACGCTCACCGAGGCGCAAAGCCGACGCCGCGTAGATGTAGCTACTACGCAGTGGGGTGTAATGCTCTACACCGGCAACTGGCTTGCCTCGAATGAGCCTTGTGGACGACATGGCAGCCAATATGCCGACTATGCCGGTGTGGCTCTTGAATGTCAGGGTGCTCCCGATGCTCCCAATCACGCGAATTTCCCATCGACGGAGCTTCGCCCGGGAGAATGCTACCACCATGTAGTCACCTACAGCTTCTCAACTCTATAGATGGTGGGAAAAATTTGGAATTATCGAAATAAATTTGGATATTCGGAATAAAGTGCATATCTTCGCATAAGAAAAATATTTTGTATGAGAGTAATTGCACGTAGTACACTGGTAGCCTATTATACCAAGAATCCACAGTCGAAAGTTGCACTGGAAGATTGGTATAATAAAACAAAAGAAGCGAATTGGGAATGTTTTGCCGATATAAAGAAAACATTCAATAGTGTGGATAGCGTAGGAAACAAACGCTATGTTTTCAATATAAAAGGCAACGACTACAGGCTGATTGTGCTAATCAAGTTCACGGTGAGCCACGTTCTGATTCGTTTTGTAGGCACACATGCAGAGTATGACAAAATAAAAGACATTCAAAATATATAGGAAGATATGGCACAGATAAAGAATGAAGCAGCATATCGCGCTGCATTGAAACGTGTGGAGCAATTGGAGGAGATTGTTGATGATGACAATAACGTAATGGACGATAACGCCCATGAACTTGATATGCTTATAGACTTGATAGAAGAATATGAAGAGATACACTATCCTATAGGCAAACCTTCATTGGTTGATACCATAAAATTGCGACTCTATGAAATGGGTATCACCCAAAACAAACTTGCCGAGATGCTGAATCTCAGTCCGGCAAGAGTGAGTGAAATAATGACCGGTAAATGTGAGCAAACACTAAAAATCGGCAGGGCAATAAGCCAGAAACTTGGGATAAGCCCCTCCATCGTTTTGGGTGTCTGATAAATTGATTCGTTTTATTGGGAACTGGAAAAAAGACCCCTTGCCACATTG
>CAMFSS010000064.1 GCA_945983195.1 uncultured Prevotellaceae bacterium
CGCTCATACTCCTCACGCTCCACACAGCCGGCAAGCATCTTTTCAAGCTCCACTATGGCAAGTTTGTCGAGGCGCAGCTCAGCAGGCTCTTCGTCGGCCACACTGCTCCCCTTCTTTATCTCATCGTCGGGTATGATGAAGCCTGTCTGCTCCAGTATCTCCTGCGTAGTGTAGATTGGAGCACCGGTGCGGAGAGCCAGCGCAATGGCATCGCTCGTGCGCGAGTCGATGGAAATGCTCCGGTCATCGCTGCTCAGATGCAGCTCGGCCAGAAACACGCCATCATCAAATTTATAGATAAACACCTCATCGAGGCTGATTCCAAATCCATGCGACATCGACACCATAATGTCGTGAGGCATAGGTCGCGGAGGCACTATGTTCTCAAGGCGCACGGCAATAGCCTGTGCCTCGGGTACACCCACCACCACGGGTATGCGATAAGGGCCGCCCACCTGCTCAAGCACCAGGGCGTAAGCTCCCTGCTGCACCTGGCTGTAGGTGATTCCAAGCACCTTCAGTTTCACTCTATCTTCCATACTATAATTATAGAAAACCAAAAAACATGCCTGCAAATTTACTCAAAATTTGTGCAAATCGAAAGCAGAGCACCAAATTTATTTGAGTGCTTTGCTGAGTGCAGCCAAATTTATCTAAAATTTGTGCAAATCGAAAGCAGAGCACCAAATTTATTTGAGTGCGTTGCTGAGTGCAGCCAAATTTATCCAAAATTTGCGCAAATCGAAAGCAGAGCACCAAATTTATTTGAGTGGCTTCACCGTTTTTCAGCGTTGACAGTGCAATTTTATGCGTCACAGGTCGCTATACGACCAAATTGTGATGTTAATCAACAGTTTTTTTATTCATAAGCAAAAAAATTTATATAAATTTATATGTTTAAAAAATTTTATAGTTATATTTGAACATAAATTTAAGAAATTTATAATAATTGATTTACTTGCTAAAATTTAATTGAAGCCGTAGACCTTTATTATAAATTTTTCTCATAGGGTGACATGAAAACAATATGCCGTATTTGTCATTTACTAAAGGAATAACAGTGAACCTAACTAACTAATTAATTAATTCATAATACATTAATTATCAAAACAGATGAATCATTATTTCAAACAATTGCAATTTTGCAAGTGCGCACGGGCAGCATTAGTTGCCGTGTTGATGATGATGGGGCTTCCTGCCACATCGTTTGCACAGAATGAGATTGGTAATCATTCATCACAACCGGCCGGCACAATTACGGGTAAGGTTGTAGATGAAAGTGGAGAACCCGTCATTGGAGCAACTGTGATGGTTTTGGGAACCAGCAATGGCACATCGACCGACTTCGATGGCAAGTTCTCAATCAAAGCCTCCAAAGGCTCACGCATCAGCGTCACCTATGTAGGTATGGCTGACAAGAAGCTGACCGTGGGCGATGAGAAAAACCTCGTCATCACATTGGTCGACAATGCCAAAGTGCTTAATGAAGTAGTCGTGATGGGCTACGGCGTACAAAAGAAGAAGCTGGTGACCGGAGCCACACTTCACGTGGGTGGCAGCGACATTGCCAAGCTCAATTCCACCACTGTCCTTTCGGCTCTGCAAAGCCAGTCGCCCGGTGTCAACATCACCCAGGAAACAGGTGAGCCTGGTGACGGCTTCAAAGTCATCATCCGGGGTATGGGTACTATCGGCAATGCTGCTCCGCTTTACGTTATCGACGGAATAGCCGGTGGCGACATCAACACCCTCAATCCTGCCGACATCGAAGCCATCGACGTGCTCAAGGACGCTGCATCGTGCGCCATCTATGGTGCCCGCGCTGCCAATGGTGTTATCCTCATCACTACCAAGCAGGGTGAAAGCGGCAAACTGAAAGTGACCTACGACGGCTACCTCGGCTGGCAGAACATGCTTCGCATGCCGGAGATGCTCAATGCACGCCAATACGTTGATATGGTGGAACTTGCCACCTTCAACACCGGTGACCGCGTAATCAACTGGCAGGAGGTGCTTGCCGACCGCTACGACGACATTATGAGCGGCAAGGACAAAGGTACCAACTGGCTCGACAACATCCGCAACAAGAATGCCGCTATCCACAACCACGCAATCAACATTGCCGGCGGAAACGGTGCTTCGAAGTTCTCTATGGGTGTGTCGTTCTCAAGCCAGGACGGTATCCTCGGCAAGCCGGTAGCATCACACTACGAGCACACAACTGCCCGCATCAACTCCGACCACGTAATCTACAAGTCGGGTGACCGCGACATTATCAAGATTGGTGAAACACTCTTCTACAGCTACGACACCCGCAACGGTATCGGTAAGGGCGACCAGAACTGGAACGACATTTCGTTCATGCTTCGCGCCACTCCGCTTATGCCTATCTACGGCTCCGACGGAAACTACTACGACTGGAACGACTACAAAGACTCTCCTCTCCAGAAACTGGCTTCGGGATTCGTGAATCCTATTGCTGAAATGGTGTATCTGCGCGGCAACAACGTCACCAAGAACCACAGCCTCAATGCTTCACCCTACATCGTGATTTCTCCTATCCAGGGACTTACACTGAGATCGCAGTTCGGCTACAAGATGTCGTCATACAGCTTCCGCCAGTATTATCCCGAATATGAGCTCAACCGCAACAACTCACGCTTCAAGGACACAAGCTATGTGCTTCAGTCGATGTCGACCGGTTGGAACTACACTTGGGAAAACACCGTGAACTACCGCTTCGACGTGGGCAACCACAACTTCGACGTACTCGTCGGTCACTCAATGGAAAAGACCGGTATGGGCGAAGAGATGTCGGCAAGCAACAAAGACCTCCTCTTTGAGGGTATGGAATACGCTTGGCTCACCAATGCACAATCAAAGACCCCGACAGCTTCAGGTACTCCCTGGCAGCAGGGCCGCCTCGTATCATTCTTCGGTCGTATCAACTACAACTGGAACGAAACTTACATGCTTTCACTCATCATGCGTCGCGACGGTTCATCAAACTTTGCACGCGGCTACCGGCGGGGTTCAAGCCCATCAGTAGCGGCCGGCTGGGTAGCCACAACTGAGAGCTTCATGGAGGGCACTAAGGACTGGCTCGACTTCTTGAAAGTTCGTGCAAGCTGGGGACAGAATGGTAACTGCAACATCAATCCGTTCCAGTATCTCTCGACTATTGCTTTCGACGGTCACGCCGGCTACTCTTTCGGTAATGTGAAAGACACTTACCAGCAGGGCGCATATCCCGACATCCTTCCTAACCCCGATGTAACTTGGGAAACTTCTGACCAGACTGACATAGGTATCGACGCACGCTTCCTCGGCTCTCGCCTTGGATTCAACTTCGACTGGTATGTCAAGAAGACTAAAGACTGGCTCGTGCAGGCTCCTATCCTCGACACTTTTGGAACTAACGCTCCCTACATCAACGGTGGTGACGTGAAGAACACCGGTATTGAGGTGGCTTTCGACTGGCACGACAAAATCGGCTCCGACTTCCAGTATAGCGCAAGCATCAACTTCTCCTACAACAAGAATGAAATCACACGCATCGCCAATGCAGAGCAAGTGATTTGGGGTCCGACCAACGTGCTTGCACAGGGTACATCGGCTGTTTATCGCTGTATGGTAGGCGAGCCTATCGGCTACTTCTACGGATACAAGACCGCCGGCGTATTCCAGAACCAGGCCGACATCGACGCTTGGACTGCCAAGTACGGCGATAAGTGCTTCCTCCAGGTGAATCCACAGCCGGGCGACCTCAAGTTTGTCGACACCGCCCAAAATGGAATCATCGACGAGCGCGACAAGACTAATATCGGTAAGCCAATGCCCGACTGGCGCATGGGTATCAACCTCTCGGCAAGCTACAAGGGATTCGACGTGTCACTCTCCGGCACAGCAGCATTCGGACAGCAGATTGCACGCTCCTACCGCTCATTCACCAGCGGCAGCCTCGACAACTGCACTACCGAGTATTTCACCTACTGGCATGGCGAGGGCACTTCAAACCGCTATCCTAAGCTCGCCGGCTCAAAGGCAAGCGTCAACTGGCAGAACGTATCCGACATTTACATCGACGATGCCGACTTCTTCCGTCTGAAGAACATCACTCTCGGCTACGACTTCAAGCAACTGTTCCCGAAGATGCCGCTCTCGAAGGCTCGCCTCTACGTTTCGGCTCAGAACTTATTCACCATCACCGGCTACAAGGGTCTCGACCCAGAAGTAGGTACAAGCTGCGAAACCGACACATGGGCATCGGGTGTTGACTTGGGCGTTTACCCGACACCGAGAACTTATCTGGTAGGTCTTAACATTGAATTTTAATCATTTAGAGTCATGAAGAAAACATTGATATATATTATGGCAGCTTTGATGCTGTCGTCGTGTGAGGATTTCCTTGACACCAACGATCCCACAAAAGCCAACTCGGGCAACTTCCCCCAGACTAAGGAGCAGGCCGAGATGATTCTTGCCGGTGTCTACAACGGACTCAACCGCATTTCAGCCATTCCTTATTCATCATTCCACTGCATTTCGCTGCTCGCTTGCGACGACATGCTCGGTGGCGGTGGTATCGGCGACAAGGACGCACAGGCAATGGATATGATTTGTGTCGATGAGGAGAACCGCTACGAACCGTTCTGGGCAGCATCATACATAGGTGTGGCTCGCGCAAACAATGCAATTGCCACTCTACCAAATTGCACCGGCTATGCCGACGACAATGAGAAGAACCAGATGCTCGGTGAAGCTTATTTCATGAGAGCATACTTCTATGCCGGTCTGGCTTCGCAATTCGAGAACATTCCGGTGTTTATCACTCCCGAAGCAGGCAACATACCTCAGTGGGACCCGAAGGACACTTGGAAGCAGATTCTGCTCGACTATAAGACTGCAATCGAGCTTATGCCTGCCGAGAAAGTAGGATATCGCAAAGATGGTCACGCCAACCGCTGGGTGGCTGAAGGCATGCTTGCCCGTGCATTCCTTTTCTACACCGGTTTCTATGAGAACCGCCAAGGAAAGCAGGACATCACTATTGAGCTTCCCGACGGAAGCACTCTCACAACTAAAGACGTACAGAAGTATCTCGACGACTGCGTAGAGAACTCTGGCTATCAGCTTCTGAGCAAATACCATAACCTCTGGGCCTACACCAACCGCCTCACAAAGGAGGACTACGCCTACACCGCAGGCAAGGGCTACGAGTGGGCTGAAGACGACTCGAAGGTGAACCCTGAGAGCATGTTTGCAATCAAATACAATGAGTTCAGCAACTACAATGCCGAGCTGAAGGGTTACTCTAATATGTACTGCCTCTATTTCGGCATCCGCGACGACCATGGCGAAGCTACATTCCCATTCACTCGCGGCTGGGGCTACGGAACTGTATCGGCAACTATGGTTACCGACTGGAAAATCGCCGAGCCTAACGACCCGCGTCGTGATGCCTCTGTTTGCTATGTACCTTCTGAAATGCCCGACTACGACCGCGCTATCGGCTGGGAAGACTGGGCACAGGAGACTGACTACATCAACAAGAAACTCTGCGGCATCGGTGCCCGCAAGGAGGATGGGTCGATCAGCGGTTTCAGCCGCATGATGTACAGCAACGACCTCTGGACCGTGCAGGACGACGACATCAACCATGTGCAGGACCTTGTGCTCTTGCGCTTTGCCGATGTGCTCCTCATGCGCTCTGAGCTTTATGAAGATGCCGCCAAGGGTATGAACCAGGTACGTGAGCGCGTGGGTCTCGCCCCTGTAGCCTACTCACTCACCGCATTGCAGAATGAACGCCGCTGGGAGCTTTGCTTCGAGGGTCTCCGCTACAACGACATCCGTCGCTGGGGCCAGGGTGGCGGCCAGAGCAACGGCTTCACTGAGAACGCACTCGGACGCCAGCAGAACGAGGCTATTTATCATGGTGGAAATCCCGCTATGAACACTCCGCACAACGGCGGATACGTTGCCCGCTACAAAGCCACTCGCGGCTTCTTCAAGATTCCTGAGTCGGAAATCCTTAAATCCGACGGTGTGATGAAGCAGAACGACGGTTGGGGCTCTGAGGGTCTCTATCTCGGCTGGTAATTGTGAGGTAAACTAAAAATCAGTAATTATAAAATTTATAATAGCTAACGACATGAAAAAGATAATATATAGTTTAATGGCTCTTCTCAGCCTCACGCTCGCATCGTGCGACCCTTCGACTATCGAAGGCGGCAAACCCGATGGAGCAGTAACGGCTGAATCTTTCCGTTACACTGTCACTCCTATCATTGAAAACGGCAAGACTACCAACCGCGTGCTTCTCGAGACTCAAAGCCCGGTGTCGTGCTCTTGGAACAATGAGGTGGCTACTGTGGTGGGCAACTCCATCTGGACAAACCTTTTCCACACCGGTGAGAATGAAATCACGGTGCACGCTATCAATCAAGATGGCTCTACTTTTGAGAAGGTCATCAAAGTGAACGTCGACGTTATGGCTTATCCAGTCGATGAACTTTATGAGATTCTTACTGCCAACAGCACAAAGACGTGGCCTTTCACAAAATATGGCGTAACATGGGGCGACCCGACAAGCGAGGACGACTTCTCGATGTATGCAGCCGAAGATGTGAAAGGCTGGGCTCAGGCTCTTGAAATTGGCAACGAATACATCGGCTCTACTATCACATTCGGATTGAAGGGCACCACAATGACCCTCCGCGACATGGGTGGCAAGGAGACTGCCGGAACATTCTCGTTTGCCCGCGTAGCCGATGGCGAGAGCGTATCGCCTTCGTGCAGCGTCGCCAAGTTCATGACTGTGGGTACATTCATTCCTTTTGCAAATCCATGGTGGGGACCTGCAAAGTGCTTCTCAAGCCTCATGCTCTTCCACGCATCAAAGGACAAGCTGATATTCACATTCAACGACGGCAATATCTGGTGTTGGGTATTCGAAGCTAAATAAACTCCAAATACGAACAATAAGGCTTGACAAAACGAAGAGGCTGCACGGTGCAGCCTCTTCATTTTATTTTCCTATTATGCGCTATTTAGCGTTATGATTAGAAAGTATGCTTGCGCATAACAATCAAACGACAGATTTAGGCTAAATAACGAAGAGATTGAATGTCCTGATGAAAAATACCACGATAAAAGCAATTGTCGGCAACACGAACAAAATGATCTTTATCAATTTCCACGATAATCCTTGGCACAAGCAAGCAATAAATTCCTTAATCATCGGAATCACCAAGTAAATCGCGGCAACGGTACAAACCGCCATCCATGGCAGTGGCATTTGTTCCGGCTTTTTCTTGAAAGCAATCATCAATGCTAAGTACAAAACTATCAGAATAGTTTCAGCAGTGTCATACTCAAGTAAAAACTTCCTCGTTTTCATAATACAATTATGTTAGGTTTATTTATTCAATGTCTATCCTCATTTCACTTTCTGCCCGGTGATTACGCCGCTGCCGTAGCACAAATGTGATGTAGGGTCGTAAATCACTGCAAACTGCCCCGGTGCTATGCCCTGCACCTTCTTCTCCGATTCTATCACATATTCCATTCCGCCAAGGTGCGTGAGCTTGCCGCGAAGAAATTCGGGCATGTGGCGATTCTTGAAAGTGATGTCGACCGGACCGCTCACTCCCTCCCAGGGATTGCCCGAAATGAAGTGCATCTCATCAAGATGCAGCGTGTTGCCATACTGTTTCTCGTTGTCGTAGCCATTGCTCACATACACCACATTGTCGTTCACATTCTTCTTCACCACATACCACGGACCACCGCTCAGCCCAAGACCCTTGCGCTGCCCGATGGTGTGGAACCAGTAGCCGCGATGCTCGCCGAGCTTTCGCCCGGTCTCTATCTCTATGATGCTGCCGCGCTTCTCGCCAAGATGACGGCGAATGAAGTCGTTGTAGTTGATTTTTCCGAGGAAGCAAATTCCCTGGCTGTCCTTGCGGTAGGCATTCGGCATCTTCACGTCTACCGCAATGCGCCTCACCTCGCTCTTAGGCAAGTTGCCAATGGGGAAGATGATATGCTCAAGCTGCTCGTAGCTTATTTGCGCCAGGAAGTCGGTCTGGTCCTTCACCGGGTCGACAGCCGTGGCAAGATACTTGCGCCCGTCGATGAAGTCGGTAGTGGCATAGTGCCCGGTAGCGGTTAGGTCGAAGTCCTTTCCCCATCGTTGCTCAAAGTAGCCGAATTTTATCATCTTGTTGCACATCATGTCGGGGTGCGGAGTTAGCCCTGCCTTCACGGTGCGCAGAGCATATTCCATCACATTCTCCCAGTATTCTTCGTGGAGCGACACCACTTCAAACGGCAATCCATACTTGCGTGCGATGAACTGGCACATTTCTATATCCTCCTCAGCCGAGCAGTCGCCCTCGCCGTTGTCCATGCCTATGCGAATGTAGAAAAGGTTGAGATCATGCCCCTCCTCCATCAGACGGTGCACAACCACTGCGCTGTCCACACCGCCCGAAACCAATACAGCTATATTTCGTTTCTCCATAAATAAGTCAGATTGTTCTACCCACTCCCCTACCTGTTGAAAAGAGCCTTAACGGTCTCAAGGTTGATGTTCTTGTCGATAATCGAGTGATCCTTGTCGAGAAGATAGAAGCTGGGCGAGTAGCGAATGTCGTAGTTGTCACCTGCCTCCTCCGAAGCTCCAATTATCCATTAGTCTGAGTAGCCGCGGGCAGCGTCAGCCCACTCGCGCGAGTAGCTGTCGGGATAAATGCTCACCACCTTAACCTCACCAGCATCAATGAGCTTGTTGAGAGTCACATCGGTGCTGAGCCTCAGTCGGGCAATCGAACAGTCGAGACAGTCTGGGTCGTTGAAGAACAGCAGTATGGGGCAGCCTGTAACTTCGCTGAAACGATGCTTCTGCTTGTCGGGAGTTGTGTAGCTGAAATCAGGTGCAATTGCACCTGTCTTGTTCTGCTCAATCTTCTTGATTTGAGCCTGATAACGCTGTTTATGCACCGATTTCACCTTTTTCGACGCTACAAATGCCTGGGCAAACGGCAAATATGCCTCATCGCTCCAGAACTCTGCACCGGGCGCATAGAGTGCCTTCTCGGCAATCTCCATAATCATTATGTAGTTGGCAAGATTCGACTGTGCGCGGTTCATGAATTGCTTTATCGAAGAAAAGACGATGTTGCGGTGCGCATACTTGAAAAAAGTTACGTAGTCGCGAAATGCTCCGTCGAATGCTGCCGAATCGGCAATGTGCTTCGACAGGTTGAAATTGTCCCACAAGCGCGCTACTATGTAGAGCGTCCGACCGTCACGCGTCCTGATA
>CAMFSS010000065.1 GCA_945983195.1 uncultured Prevotellaceae bacterium
GGATGTGTGAATGTTTTTGAATTGTGAAAGTTAACATTCATAAGGATTTGTGCGCCATGATGCGGCTGTGCCGGGTGAAATTTTTATTAAGTAAGGCCGGAATGTCAGGGAAAAAACTACTACTGTGATTATTTGCCTGATTGCACACGACTACCCCACATAATCACTGCAGAAACGCCCGGCAAAATGTACCTTATAGTATGACGTGGGATGGAAAACTCCGGGTGATTATATTGCTAATTTGTAGAAAATTAAATAACTTTGCAGAAGCGATAGATAACACTGTGTTGAATCACTAAAAAAGGAGGCTAAAGAAACAGAAATTACAAAAGGAGCGCATTAGGAGGAACCCGACAGCCCGGAGAGGCTGCATTCCGCAAGTTCTGAACATTATCAATGCTGCATCATGGAGTGTGGCTAAAATAAAAAAACAACGAAGAAGCGTGTCCTTTCGTAGCTCTTGAAATGAACAAAATTTAAGATATTACACATACTGAGCTTTTAGCTCTTGTTCTCTTCTCATCGAATACCGCCAATTTTCACGACTGAGGACAAGCAGACTGAAAGTTCACGCCTGCATAGGGCGTGGACTGTTCTGTGCTTGTTAGTCGTGCAGGTCACTTGGCGGTAACCCGATGAGAAGGCAAGCAAAACGAATGGTTGCACGCCTTTTTCATATCATTTCATTTATTAACATGAAGAAACTTTTAGTTTTTGCCGTGTCGCTTTTTTCGAGCATGGCAACAATGGCATATGATTTCGAGAGCAATGGTTTTTATTATAACATCCTGTCGCTTAGCGACCTCACAGCACAGGTTACATGCAAGGGAGCAGAAGATGAATATGAAGGTTACATTGCCTCTTATTCCGGCGACATTACGATTCCATCGACGGTGGAATATGCCGGTAGAACGTTTACCGTAACAAGCATAAATGAATATGCCTTCCAAGAATGTAGTATTAGAACCTTGACAATTCCGGCATCAGTCACAAGAATTTCTAAAAAAAATTCGAGTGGAAATCAGGAATTAAGCGGTCTGAGAGGTGGATTTATCAATCTTATTGTTGAGGATTCTGACACTCCAATAGAATGTTTCAGGAGTATTATTTATTTTGGGTCACTGACCGGAAGTGCTTATATCGGTAGAAATATAGCCGGTGCGCAAAGTGGAGGTGTAACACATTATGGTGGTGGATACACATCAATCACATTTGGAAACAAGGTAACTTACTTGGATCGGACATGCGCAAATTGTCAAGAACTCACAACTGTGACCCTGCCTGAAAGCATAAAAAAAGTTAATTGTGCTTTTGTTGGGTGTGAGTCGCTTAAATCGGTTACAGCACCGGGTGTGGAATACATTAATGGGGCTTTTATCGGCTGCACAAGCCTTGAAACTGTGGATATACCAAATCTAAGAATTATAGAAAATGAAGCATTCAAAGGCTGCGAGAGTCTGAAAAATTATGTAGTTCCGCAATGTGTTGTTAAAATAGACGGTGCTGTTTTCCGCAATTGCACGGGATTAGAGTCGGTAACACTTCCCTCAACGTTGGTGGAGCTTGGCAAAGAGAATGGCTCGACATTTATGAGTTGCACGGCTCTAAAGGAGATAGTGGTGAGCAATCCGTTGCCAATCAACATTGCAGAAACCACCTTCGACGCCGCTACTTATATCAATGCCACTCTCAAAGTTCCTGTAGGCTCTCTCGAAGCCTACAAGAATGCTGATTCGTGGAAGAACTTCTTTAATATTGTGGAAGATGCCTCAATAGCGAGCGATATTTATACACTTGTTGTCGATAATGATATAGAGTGTGGTGAAATCGCGGTGGAAGGTGAGGAAGTGCAGCCACAATATCAAGATAAAAATGAATACAGCGACTATATCTACGCTACCTACAGATTTTTGAGAAAAGGTTCGCCGCTGAAAATCACTGTTACACCTGATTTTAATTATATACTCCAAGCACTTTATGTGAATGGCGTGAATGTGACAGGTGATGTGGTGGATAATGTATATAACACCACAGTTACGGGCAATATGAATATTTCGGCAGAATTTGGTTACACTGATGATCCCCGGCCGGAACCCGACATGATTCTCACAATGAAGCAGGCCGACAATGGCATCATGAAGATGAAATTCAGCAAATATGATGGGTGTGAAATAGCAGTGGCACCGTGTGATGGCTGGAAGATACACTCTGTTACGCTCGACGGAGAGGACGTTACCAATGAATTTGCAAATGAGGATAACTACTACTACATTTATATGAACAAAGACAGGGAATTGGTGGTAGTTTATGCCACAGCTTCTGAAGGAGTAGAGGCAGTGACATCGGCTGCAACAGCTGTGAGAGTGACCGGCTATGCCGGCAACATCACCGTGAGCAACGCCGAGGCAGGAGAGTCAATCTCCATATTCTTCGATAGCGCAAGGTGGCGCAAGCACCATCAGAGTGCCCGAGAATGAAGTGTTTATTGTGAAAGTAGGAAGAAGCACATTCAAGGTAGGATTATAATTATTTCCCTGTGCAGAGTTGGGGGACACAATATGTTACCCCACATCGGCGATTTGTAGCCGGTGTGGGGTAATTTGTTATAAAAGGAGGGTTAGTGGGTGGAGAGGGATGAGGGGCGGCTCTCGTTGTTGGCGCGGTCGAGGACGGTTACGGAGTAGGTGTGGCGGCCCGGAGTGGCGTGGGAGTCAGTGAAGCAGGTAGCGTCGGTGACGGCGATTATCTGGGAGTCGCGGTAGATGACGTAGAAGCGGGGCACCTGTAGGGGGTCGGAGGAGCTAGGAGCGTTCCAGTGGAGGGAGATGTTGCTGTCCGAGGAGTCGGCCTTGAGGTTACGGACCGGATCGGGTGCTGTGGAGTCAATCCAGGGATACGACGGTACTAAAGCAATTTCCGACTGTTCCTTCAGTGCAAGCGAGTCGGCAACGCCACGGTAGTTCTTTGTCACGTCGTAGGCAGGCCACCAGCAGTTGCCCTGCACGTTTTTCAGCTCGCGGCTCAGTAGAATTTTGTGCGCAAGCTGATTGGGGTCGGAAGATTTGCCGGTGTCGTGCTTGTCCATAGTTTTTCTTACGGCTTGACCGAAATACATGTGCCGGCCGTTGGCGTTGTCGTTCCACCAGTAAGCCAGCTTTTCGCTCGAAGCCGCGCTGTGTTCAAGCTCCCAATAGAGCTGCGGCAGCATATAGTCGACCCACCCCTTTTCTGTCCATAGCAGCACGTCGGCGTAAAGGCCGTCGTAGTTCTCAAGCCCGTTGGTGTCGCTGCCGCGCGGGTCGCTCTTCTTGTTGCGCCATATTCCGAAGGGGCTGATACCGAATCGCACCCACGGCTTGCGCTTCACTATGGCGCGGTGAATCTCCTCAATTAGCATATTCACATTTTGGCGACGCCAGTCGCCGCGGTCCATGCCGTTTCCGGTCTTAGCGTATGAGGCATCGTCGGGGAAGTCCACACCCTTCTTGGGATAGGGGTAGAAATAGTCGTCCATGTGGATTGCGTCAACGTCGTAGCGGCTCACTATGTCGTCAACCACACTCACAATAAATTCGCGGTTCTCCGCGAGGGCGGGGTCGAAGTAGAGCTTGCCGTCGTACTCCAGAAAACGCTCAGGGTGACGGTGGTAGATGTGTCCCTTTGGCAGCACTTCGCCGGGCGAGGTGGTGACGCGGTAGGGATTGAGCCATGCGTGCAGCTCCATGCCGCGGGCGTGCGCTTCCACACCCATAATCGTCAGCGGGTCCCACATCGGCGATGGGGCAACTCCGGCAGTGCCTGTGAGGTGGCGGCTCCATGGCTCAAGCTGCGATGGATAGAGTGCATCGGCTTGCGGACGCACCTGGAACACAATGGCGTTGCAGCCGCAAAGGCGCAGGCTGTCGAGCTGGCGGCAGAGATAGGCTTTGTTCTCGGCAGTGCTCTGTCGGGAGTATTGCGACTGGAAAACGGTGTGCATCCATGCTCCGCGGAACTCCCTCACCGGCTGTGACACCGACTTTACGCGCTGGTTTTTCTTTGTTGCAGCATTGGCTTTGCCCTTCTTGGCTTCAGTTTTCACCGACTTTGCGCCTGCCGATGCCGAAGCCTCCGGCAATGTTGCTGCCGAAAGTCCCACAGCGCAAGCTCCCATCATCAAAAACACTAAAAGACTCTTCATAGTTGTTTCATATTTAATTTGTTGTTATTCCATTCCTCCATCAATCATTCTCTTGTCCATAAGTTGCAGAGTGTTGGTGGTTGTCAGCACAAATTTACTTATTATTTTGCAGCCAACCAATTTTTTAAGCCCCATTCCAATAGAAAGTCACAGATTATTGTGTAAATTTGCAGAAACAAACAGCACAGAGTTATGAAACGAATCATATTAGCCATCTGCATCATCGTCAGTGCCTTCTCGCTGTCGGCAAAAAAAACTGATATTAATGCACTTCGTATCGCTGCAGAGCAGGGCGATACAAAAGCACAAATGACACTTGGAGATTATTATAAAAAAGGAAAAGGTGTCAAAAAGGATAAAGAACAGGCATTATATTGGTATGAAAGGGCTCCTGAACAAGGTGAAGACTAAAAACAATATAATCTTGGAATGCAATATCTTGAATTAAATGATTATAAGCAGGCTATTTATTGGTATAAAAAAGCTGCGGAACAGAATCATTTACATGCTCAAATCCTCATTGGATGTTTTTATTATCTGGGTGAAGGCGTGTCAAAGGATTGGGAAGAGGCTGCAAAATGGTTTAAAATGGCCGCCGACCAAGGGAATGATGAAGCTATGAAAAAGTATAGAGAACTCCGTGCCCAAGGATATGGTATTAACACGTTAGAAAAAGTTGATATGAGCCAACAGGTACAACCACAGTCGACACTAAATGCAGAAAAAGTTTTGGTACAGCAAGAGCAGCAGGCGGTGGTGCAGCAAAGTAGCTCGGGGGCGACTGACCGCAGTGCCGATACCGACATTCCGGTGACGGGAATCAGGCAGGACAACACTTTTGCAGTGATTATCGGCAACGAGAATTATCATAGCGTGGCGAAAGTGCCTTACGCTGTAAACGATGCAAAAGTCTTTGCCGAGTACTGCAAGAAGACCCTCGGACTGCCCAATGAAAACGTGTCGGTCTACACCGATGTCACCTATGGCAAGATGCTTGGTGCGGTAGCCCGATTGAAAAAGATTGCCGATGCCTATAGCGGCAATATCGACATAATTTTCTATTACGCCGGACACGGCATACCCGACGATGCCAGCCGGGAGGCTTTCATTCTTCCGACAGATGCCGACGGCACAATCAAGGAAGTGTGCTATCCATTGCGCAATCTCTATTCCACACTTGCCGGAGTGGGAGCAAAGCGTGTGATGGTGTTTATCGACGCCTGCTTCAGTGGCTCGCAGCGCGGCGACGGAATGTTGCAGTCGGCTCGTGGCACAGTGATAAAGCCAAAGAATGTAGTCGTTGATGGCAACATGGTGGTGTTCTCGGCAGTAAGTGGTGACCAGACAGCCTACCCCTACAAGCCCTCGGAGCACGGATTGTTCACATATTATCTTCTTAAGAAGCTCAAAGAGAGTCGCGGCGATGTGTCGCTTGGCGAACTCAGCGACTACATCACCACCAATGTGAAGCAACGGTCGATAGTGGTGAACGACAAGCTGCAAACGCCTGAAGTTGTCGCTTCCGAACAGCTCTCGTCGAGCTGGCGCACCCTCCGCCTCCGCTAAATCCTGCGTGTGCCTACGTGGCAGCAGTGGTGAGCTACGGCAACGGTCGGAAAAGGTCGTTGAGTGTAAGCTCTTTCTGGATTATTGCACTATGGGTGTTCGGCTTTACGCCAAATGATGTAATCATAGTGAGAATGAGCGATTTCCGTGTTGCAGTCACGTTGGCAAAAGCATTTATCTTTTTGATTAATCGCGCTTCATAGTCCTTTGTGATTTCAAACGCATCGTTTGCATATTTTATCTCGCAAAGATTCACAGTGTCGTCTTTGCGGTCGATCATGACGTCGAATTGTTCACTAATAGTAGTGTCGTTGCTTCTCCAGGAGCAAGCCAGACTCTGTACGCCGGTTATTCCCAGTGCCTGCTTGATTTGGCTCAGATGGTTCAGGCACAGCATTTCAAATGAGAGTCCTGCCCAGGTGTTGTGCAACGGACTATTGTAGGAAGTGGTCCAGAACTGTTCGTCGTGATAACTGTTTTGCTTCACAAAGTTGAAGTAGAACAGAGTGTAGAAATCAACGAGCTGATAAATTATTTTGTTTTTCTGGCGTTTCCCACCACCAATGGCTATCTTATTGGCAAATGGAACATAAGAGCGAATCAGTCCGCACTGTTCCAATTCTTCGAGAAATGTGCTGAAAGCTCCATTGTCGGCTTGCCTTGTCGCAGTGAGGAGTTCCTGCCTGTTCAGCCCCATCTGCTTTGTTGCCAATGCCGTCACTATGTCGATGTGAGTAGATGCATTCTTGAATAATGCCCGGTATATGTCGTTGAACTCGTCTTTAAGAGGAGCATTTGCAGAGAAAAACAGATAGTCCAGATTCTGTGACACGCTTTTCGACTTGTCCATCATCGACAAGTAGTAGGGTATGCCTCCTAAAGCCATGTAGCATTCTGCAATCTGCTTCCGGCTGTAGCTGAATCCCGATTCCTTGAAGTACACTTCACACTCGCCGAGAGTGAATGGGTTTAATACGATGTTATGCGTCAGACGGTTGTGCAGACCACCTTTGCTCCTAATGAGATTGTTGATCATCCATGATGTTGCCGATCCACACACAATTAGCTTGATGTCGTTGCGCAATACCGCCCAACTGTTCCAGAAATTTTCTAATGCAGCAATAAATCCCGATTTGGCAGTATCCATCCACGGCAATTCATCGATAAAAATAATCTTGTTGCCTTCAGGCAGCTTTTCAAGGTGGCGTGACAGTTCGTAGAATGCAAGAATCCAGTTTTTTTGAATCGACAGCCTTTCGGAGCCGGTACTCTTTTGCAGTGCAATAGCGAAATTGGCTAACTGCTCTGCTTTTGTAGCCCGATACATTCCTGTCACGAAGAATGCAAAGTTGTCGGAAGCGGCTTTGCGGATAAGGAACGTCTTGCCTACACGGCGTCGACCATACACTGCCACAAACTCCGAATGGTCGGAGCTGAGATATTCTTGCAATAAATTCAGTTCAAAAGTTCTGCCGATTAATTTGGGTGCCATAATTGCCGTATTTTATGCGCAAATTTATCATTTTTTGTTGAGTTACGCAAGTTATCGTTTGATAATCTGCGGAAATAGGGTTCTTTTTGGGAGATTCCGCAGATAATCGTGCAATAATCAGCGGAAATTCGGTATTTTGTGGTATTTCCGCAGATTATCGCGCAATAATTAGCGGAAATGGGGTATTTTTGAGATGTTTCCGCAGATTATCGTGCAATAATTAGCGGAAGTGAAATTCCTTTGGGGCTTTGTTTGGGAATTTTAAGGAGATTTTGTGCGGTGAAGTCATATAAATTGGTGATTTTGTGCTAACTTTGCAGATTATATCGGAACATGGAGTTCCGGTGCAAACTGAATGATTTTTTCGTGTTTTTCTATGGACGACAAGATGAGAATTGACATAATCACCGTGATGCCTGAGATGCTGGAGTCGCCGCTCAACTGCTCGATTCTGAAGCGTGCTCAGGACAAGGGACTTGTTGACATTGTGGTGCACAATTTGCGCGACTATTCGCTCAACAAGCACCGCAAGGTCGATGACTATCCCTTTGGCGGTGAGGCTGGTATGGTGATGCAGATTGAGCCTGTCGACCGCTGCATTTCGGCTCTGAAGGCCGAGCGCGACTACGACGACATCATCTTCACCACCCCCGACGGTGAGCAGTTCACCCAGCCTATTGCCAACGAGCTGTCGATGAAGCACAATCTCATGATACTGTGCGGACACTACAAGGGCGTGGACTATCGCATTCGCGAGCACCTCATCACGCGCGAAATCACCATTGGCGACTATGTGCTCACCGGCGGCGAGATTCCGGCTGCGGTGATTGCCGATGCCGTGGTGCGCCTCATTCCGGGTGCCATAGGCGATGAGCAGAGTGCTCTGAGCGACTCTTTTCAGGACAATCTGCTCGCTCCACCGGTCTACACCCGACCTGCCGAGTATAAAGGCTGGCGTGTGCCCGACATATTGCTCTCGGGGCATCAGGCGAAAATCGACGAGTGGAAACACGACATGGCGGTGCAGCGCACATTGCAGTTGCGCCCCGACCTGCTAAAGTAGTTGAATGGCAAGAAGTTGTTAGTTATGGCAAGTATAGAAGACAAAAACGACAAACCGACGGCAAAAGAGGAGAAGAAGCCTCGTGCCAAGTGGATAAAGTGGGTCACCAGTCCGATTATTGTGGTGATACCCATCGTTGTGTTCCTGCTGTTCTACAGCGACAACAGCTACATCAACCGCACCGAGCATCAGGAGCAGATTGATGAGCTGAAGGCTGAGATAAAGCTCAATCTCGATTCTACTCGCTACTATGAGCAGAAGACTGCCTCTCTCAACACCGACCGCGAGCGACTTGAGAAAATAGCGCGTGAGCAATATGGCATGAAGCGCGACAATGAGGATGTGTATATCATGGATATAAGATAGGCAATCTTTGCTATCCTAACGACAACAATAACAAAAAGATGATATCAAAAAAATATGGACAACAATAAAAACCGACTGCTCTATAAACTGATTGCCGTGGCAATGGCAATGATTCTGGTGGCTGCCGTGCTGCCGATATTGCAAATCCACTGGGAAGGCTCACGCTATATGCTTGCCGTGGGTGCTGCTGCCACACTGGTTCTGCGTCTGCTGCTGAAATATCCAAAGAGCACATCGCGCATAGCGCGCCTGCACCGCATGGAGAATGTGGCGGCAATGTGCTACTGCGTATCGGCATTTTTCCTGTTCTATCCCGGTGCAGGAGCAACCGACTGGCTCGGATTCCTCACCGCGGGAGCAGCTTTGCAAATTTATGCAACATTCACCATTGATTATCTCGAAAAAAGGGATAAAAAGTGACATTAATTAGGTGTGCAAAGCGAAAAAAGCTTAATAATAGGTGTTTATTGAGTAGTATTTAGTAATTTTGCCCTGAAATGGAACTGAGCATAGCAATCGACCAAGGCAACTCGTCGGCAAAGGTGGCAATTTTTGCCGGAGAGAAGCTCATTG
>CAMFSS010000066.1 GCA_945983195.1 uncultured Prevotellaceae bacterium
ATTGCACCACTCGCATTCATGCGCGGCCGCACGCTCAATGAGGCTGTGATAGTGCTCGACGAGGCACAAAACACCACAACGCACCAAATCAAGATGTTCCTCACACGCCTCGGAATGGGCTCGAAGATGATTATCACCGGCGACATCACCCAAATCGACCTTCCCCGCACCACACAGTCTGGACTCGTGCAGGCTTTGGGTATACTGCGTGGAGTGCCGGGCATAGGGCGTGTGGAATTTGACAAGAAGGACATTGTGCGCCACAAGCTGGTGCAGCGCATTGTGGAGGCGTATGAGCGACACGACGAAGCCGCACGTGCCGAGGCTGCTGCCGCACGTGCAGCACGAAATGCCACAACTGAGCCTTCGGAACACAATCCGGAGCAACAATAGAATAACCGAAATTTACAAAATAACTAAACTGATATTCTTATCGACTATGGCTACATTAGTTAGAACCGACTACAATTTTGAGGGACAAAAAAGTGTGTATCACGGCAAAGTGCGCGACGTATACGACATCAACGACGACATTCTCGTGATGATTGCAACCGACCGCATCTCGGCATTCGATGTGATTCTCCCCAAGGGTATTCCTTCGAAGGGTCAAGTGCTCAACCAGATTGCGGCATCTTTCCTCGACGCTACTGCCGACATCGTCCCCAACTGGAAGCTCGCCACTCCCGACCCTATGGTTACCGTAGGACTGAAGTGCGAAGGTTTCCGCGTGGAAATGATTATCCGCGGCTACCTCACCGGAAGTGCATGGCGTGAGTATCAGGCAGGCTGCCGCGAGCTTTGCGGAGTGCGTCTGCCCGACGGAATGCGCGAGAACGAGCGTTTCCCAGAGCCTATCATCACCCCTACCACCAAGGCCGATGCCGGACACGACGAGAATATCTCGCGCGAGGAAATAATCGCACAGGGAATTGTGAGCAAGGAGGACTATGAGACTATGGAACGCTACACCCGTGCCCTATTCGCACGCGGCACCGAAATCGCCGCCTCAAAGGGGCTGATTCTGGTCGACACCAAGTATGAATTCGGCAAGCGCGACGGCAAGGTGATTCTCATCGACGAAATCCACACCCCCGACTCATCACGCTACTTCTATGCCGAAGGCTACGAGGAGCGATTCGAGAAAGGCGAGCCGCAGCGTCAGCTCTCCAAGGAATTTGTGCGCCAGTGGCTCATCGACCACAACTTCATGGGCAAGGCTGGCGAGTAGGTTCCTGAAATGACCGAAGAATACTGCCAATCGGTTTCGCAGCGCTACATTGAGCTGTATGAGCACATCACAGGCGAGAAATTCGTGCCTGCCGCAAGCGACGACATTGCAGCACGCATCGAGAAGAATGTTGCCGACTATCTGGCTACCCTCAACAAATAACAAGCATCGAAAACAAGCTGCCATAGCTGCCCTTAGCGGCTATGGCAGCCATTAAACTACACTGCAAGTGAACTACAAAGCCGAATCAATAAAGCCCTACAACGACACCGACAGCAAGACGGGGCAGGTGCGACAGATGTTTGACTCCATAGCTCCTGCCTACGACTTCATGAACCGTGCCATGACGCTCGGCATCGACCGGCTATGGCGGCGCAAGGCCGTGCGTATGCTCGGCAAGTCGCAGCCGCAGCACATTCTCGATGTAGCCACCGGCACAGGCGACCTCGCCATGCTGCTGCACCGCATGCTCAAGCCCTCACAGGGCATTGTGGGCATCGACCTCTCCGAGGGGATGCTGAGTGTGGCAAAACGCAAAGTGGCTGAAGCCGGATTCGCCGCTGACATCAGCTTCGAGCCGGGCGACTGCCTCAATCTGCGCTTTGCCGACGGCTCATTCGATGCCGTCACTGTGGCCTACGGTGTACGCAACTTTGAGCATCTCGACCGCGGCTACGCCGAAATGCACCGCGTGCTTGCAGAGGGAGGCGTGCTATGCGTGGTTGAGCTGTCGACACCCACCGGGTGGCTCACACGCCGGCTTTACGACCTCTACACGCTCCACATCATTCCCTTTGTAGGACGTCTTGTGTCGCACGACGTGCGTGCCTACCGCTACCTTCCCGAGAGCATTGCGGCAGTGCCGCAAGGCGAGGCTATGCTCGACATAATGCGTGCGGCAGGCTTCAACGAGTGCAGCTACCACCCCCTCACATTCGGCACCTGCACCATCTATCTTGCCACCAAGTAAAAAACATTCGTTTTATTTGTTTTTGCGGCTGCCTTGTTGTAAATTTGCAATACTGAAAATTAATATTTTACACACTCAATAAAAAACTTTTTGTTATTATGGCAGGAATTAATTGTATTGGTATCCTCACGTCGGGAGGTGATGCTCCCGGTATGAACGCTGCTATCCGTGCAGTCACTCGCTCGGCGATTTTCGGCGGATTCAAGGTTAAGGGTATCTATCGCGGTTACCGCGGACTCATCACCGGCGAAATTCAAGAATTTAAGACCCAAAACGTGTCGAATATCATTCAAGCGGGCGGAACAATTCTGAAAACTGCACGCTGCAAGGAGTTTCAGACTCCCGAAGGCCGTCAGTTAGCCTACGAGACACTTAAAAAAGAGGAAATCGATGCCCTCGTGGTAATTGGCGGTGACGGTTCTCTCACCGGTGCCCGCATATTTGCCACCGAGTTCAACTTCCCCATTGTCGGTCTGCCGGGCACTATCGACAACGACCTCTATGGCACTGACAAAACCATTGGCTACGACACCGATATCAACACCATCATGGAGTGCGTGGATAAAATACGCGACACTGCCACCTCACACGAGCGTCTATTCTTCATCGAGGTGATGGGTCGCGATGCAGGTTTCCTTGCTCTCAACGGCGCAATCGCCACAGGAGCCGAGGCTGCCATCATTCCTGAGATTTCTACCGAGGTCGACCAGCTTGCCGAGCTTATTCAAAGCGGCTTCCGCAAGAGCAAGAACTCTTCGATTGTGCTTGTTGCCGAAAGCCCAATCACCGGCGGTGCAATGGCACTTGCCGAGCGCGTGAAGAATGAGTATCCGCAGTACGACGTGCGCGTGACCATTCTCGGTCACTTGCAGCGCGGTGGTTCGCCCACAGCAGTCGACCGCATTCTCGCATCACGCATGGGTGCCGCTGCTGTCGACGCACTGCTCGAAGACCAGCGCAATGTGATGATTGGTATCCGCAACGACGAAATCGTCTACGTGCCATTCTCAAAGGCCATCAAGAACGACAAGCCAATCAACCGCGAGCTGCTCAACACGCTCCGCCGCCTGTCTATTTAATCCCGTAGAATCCTAAAAAAAGACAACCCAGCTTATAATGGCTAAAGTCAATGATATTGTCCGCTTCCTGAATGCTACGGGGGGCGGACGTATTGCGAGAATAGAGGGCAATATTGCTTATGTGGAAGATTCCGACGGCTTCGAGCAGCCTGTGCTGCTGCGCGAATGTGTGGTGGTCGACGCTTCGAAGCCCAAGGCTACCGCCTACGACCGCCCTGTCATTCCTGCCCCGAGCAAGGAGGAGAAGCCGAAACCCCAGCCGGCTCCGGCTCCGGTGGTGGAAACCGAGGAGGGCGATGTGCTCAATGTGGTGCTCGCCTACGAGCCCCGCGAGCTGAAGCACCTCAACACCACCTCCTACGATGCCTATCTTGTGAACGACAGCAACTACTATCTCTACGTTGCCTACATGACTCGCGGCGACAACGATTCGGGACTGTGGCACACACGTTTCCACGGCATTGTGGAGCCGAATATGCAGGTGCAGCTCGAAGAATTCGGACACTCCGACCTCCCCGACATGTCGCGTGTGGCAGTGCAGTACGTAGCATTCAAGGAGGGAAAGGATTTCAAGCTGAAGAATCCGGCTCTTGTGGAGCACCGCCTCGACACCACAAAGTTCTACAAGATTCACTGCTTCCACGATTGTGAATACTTCGACTCGCCGGTGCTTGCACTCGATGTGGTGCGCAACGACCGTCCTGCCAAGCCCATGGTAATCGACAGCAGCGACCTTGAGCGCGCCATGCAACAGAAGCGTACCGCCGACCGCCCCAACCGCCGTCCTGTGGAAAAGCACACAAAGACAAAGGGCGAAATAATAGAGTGTGACTTGCACATCAACGAACTTGTCGACACCACCGCCGGAATGAGCAACAGCGACATGCTGCAACTTCAGCTCAACAAATTCCATGAAGTGATGCGCGAGAACTTGCGCCGCCCTGGAGCAAAAGTGGTGTTTATCCACGGCAAGGGCGAAGGAGTGCTGCGCAAGGCTCTGCTCGACGAGCTGCGCCGCAAATATCCGCGCTGTGAGGCTCAGGATGCCAGCTTCCGCGAGTATGGCTTTGGTGCAACCCTCGTGAAGCTCCACCCATGACCCACCGGCCTGCAAGAACAGAAAAAGAGGATACTCTCAATTGAGCGTATCCTCTTTTTTGTGCCCGAGATCGGAGTCGAACCGATACGGATGTTACTCCACTGGTACCTGAAACCAGCGCGTCTGCCATTTCGCCACCCGGGCAACAGAACTGATTGCGCACCGGGTTGCCCCGATGCTTTGCGAGTGCAAAGGTAGCAATTTTTTTTAATTCCCACCACATTTAACCCGTTTTTTTGCCAAAATTTTATTTTTGCACCACAAAGGCAACCTCCTTGAAGGCATAGCCGGAGGTGGTGCCGTCGCGATTGACGAGAAGGAGAGTGCCATCGGGGAGCACATCGCCTATTTTTGCCTCAAAGCTCTCCCACCCTTCAGGATTTATGGTGATAGGGGCAAGAGTGGCAGCCGACGTGGGTTTTGGCTTGGCAAATGTGTGGTAGCTGTCATCGTAGCGGTAAAGTGCTTCAAGATAGCGGCGGTGCAAATCGGCATATCGCTCAGCAGTGTAGCCTGAGAAATCGGTATATCGCTCAATCAGTTCGCACACGCCATACAGAGCCTCATCGAGGTCAAGCTCCTTGCCCGTAACCTGGGCAAGCGACACCGGATTAGGTGCATTGCTGCGCCACTCTGTCTGGTTGATGTTAAGCCCCACACCGACGACGGTATTCTTTATGGCAGCACCTTGCAGAGTGTGCTCAATCAGCATACCGCATATTTTTCGGTCGCCATGATAGATGTCGTTGGGCCACTTCACCGTAACATCACCAATATGCTGCTTCAAGAAGTCGACCACTGCAAGCGACACCGCCATGGAGATGTAGAATTGCTCGTCGGGACGCACTGCAATGTCCTTCACAAGCATTGAGAACGTGAGATTCTTCCCCGGTTCAGCCTCCCATGAGTTGCCGCGCTGTCCGCGGCCTGCAGTCTGGTTGTGGGTGTAGATAACCGTACGCGAAGGGAGCATTGCAGCCATTCGGGAAAGATAGGTGTTGGTCGATGCCGTTTCGTGCAGAAGTATGTAGCGAGGCATGTGCGGCTCAAATTTCAGGGAACGACATTGTGAGCGTACGCTTGCCCTCGGCATCTTCAACGATATCCACACGCACGGTGTCGTCGGGGAGCAGGTCGAGAATGCGCTCAGGCCACTCGATGAGGCACACGGCACCCGACTCAAAATAGTCCTCCACACCTATGTCTTCTGCTTCAGCCTCATTTTGCAGGCGGTAGCAGTCGAAGTGATAGATGAGTTCGGCAGTGGTGTCGCTGCGATACTCGTTGATTATTGAGAACGAAGGCGAATTTGTCACATCGTCCTCCACGCCGAGTGCACGGCAAAGGGCATTTATGAAAGTGGTCTTTCCGGCACCCATTTCGCCATAGAAGGCAAACACTGTGAAGTCGTCCATTGCCTCAACAAACTGCTATGCAGCCTCGGGCAGTGCTTCAAGCGAAGCTATTTCAATAGTTTTCTTTTCCATATCTGTGATAAAACATCTATTTTTTGGTCATAGTCACTACCGGCACAATCATCTCCTCAAGCGAAATGCCGCCATGCTGGAAGGTGTTGTTGTAGTATTGCACATAGTAGTTGTAATTGTTGGGATACGCTATGAAGTCGCGGTTGGTGGCAAAAATGTAGGTAGTGGATATGTTGGGCTGCGGCAGTCCGAAATATTCCGGACGCTTAATCTCATACACCTGCTTGGGGTTGTAGCTCAGGTTTCGTCCGAGCTTGTAGCGCAAGTTGGTGTTGGTGCTCTTTTCGCCCACCACCTTAATTGGCGAGTCAACACGCACGGTGCCGTGGTCGGTGGTGAGCACCACGCGATAGCCCTTCTCGGCAATGCGCTTGAATATCTCAATGGTTGCCGAGTGGCGGAACCACGACTCGGTGAGCGAGCGATAGGCAGCATCGGAGTATGCCAGCTCACGAATCATCTTCGACTCTGTTCGGGCGTGCGACAGCATATCCACAAAGTTGATTACAAGCACATTCAGGTCGTTCACCATGAGATTGCTGAAGTTGTTGAGCAGCTTCTCGCCGGCTTGCGAGTCGTTGAGCTTGTTGTAGGAGAATCGGTAATGCTTGCGGTAGCGGTCGAGAATGGTGTGGATTAGCGGCGACTCATTGAGGTTCTTCCCCTCCTCCTCGTCCTCGTCGACCCACAAGTCGGGAAACATCTTGGCGATGTGAATGGGCATAAGCCCCGAAAAAATGGCATTGCGCGCATACTGCGTGGCAGTGGGGAGGATGCTGCAATAGAGCGAATCGTCGTCGACGGTGAAATATTCGCTCAGCAGCGGCTTCACCATGCGCCACTGGTCGAGGCGGAAATTGTCGATGACAATGAAGAACACCTTCTCGCCGGCATCGAGCAGCGGAAACACCTTGGTCTTGAATATCTCGTGGCTCATGAGCGGGTGGGAGTCGGTAGTGACCCACTTCTCATAGTTTTTCTTCACAAACTTGGCAAACGAGGCATTGGCTTCGATTTTCTGCATCCGCAGCAGCTCGTCCATATTGGTGTCGGTGCTGGCAAGCGTCAGCTCCCAGTGCACAAGCATACGATAGACCTCGCACCACTCCTCGAAGGTCGATGCGCTGTCGATTAGCATACTGATATTGCGGAACTCCTGCTGATAGTCGAGTGTTGCCTTTTGCGAAACGAGCGTGCCCGAATGCAGATTCTTCTTGATTGAAAGCAGAATCTGATTGGGATTGACAGGCTTAATGAGATAGTCGGCAATCTTGTTGCCGATAGCCTGGTTCATGATGTTCTCCTCTTCGCTCTTGGTGATCATAATCACCGGCACTTCGGGATTCGACATCTTTATTCTCGACAGAGTTTCAAGACCGCTGATACCCGGCATGTTCTCATCGAGGATTATAAGGTCGAAATTGGCATTCTCGGCAGCATCGAGCGCGTCGCGGCCATTGTTCACGGTCACCACGTCGTAGCCCTTCTGCTTGAGAAACATCACATGCGGCTTCAAAAGGTCGATTTCATCGTCGGCCCAAAGTATCGTTCCATTATTCATCGGTTTCCTCCTCTTCTTCAGTGTTGTTATCGGCAGCATCGCCGGCTGCCTCGGCTTCGTCACCGGTATTTTCGGCATCAGCATCGGCATCCTCAGTGTTGCCTGCCCCTTCCTCTCCGGCTGCTTCACCTCCACCGTTCTCATCAGAGGATTGCTCTCCGGCAGCCGCTTCCGGCTGGTCGGCATTCTCGGGTTGGTCGGCATTCTCAGGCTCTTCAGCCTCTTCTGCTCCCGGTGGAGTATTGCCTTCGAGGAACTCGAAATACTCTTCGAGAGAACGTCCCTCATTGAGCAGAATCTTGAAGTTGTCAACGCTGATAAGCACATGGCGCACCTCCGGCGGAATTTGCAGCTCGGTGTCGGCTTCAAGCACGCTCTTGTAGTGGCTAAGCTCATCGAAGTTGGCAAATCCCTTCACTATGAGCAGTCCCATGCGCCCGAAGGTCATCTGCTCAAGGTCGAAGTCCTTCACCACGAAAGCATTGAAATTGTGCCTTGCAATGGCAAAGAGCAGCACATTAGCCGAAACGGTATCGGTGGGATATGCAAATACGTAGTATTGCTCACGGTTCTTGTCGTCGGAGAAAGGAGTGAGCTTGCCGCCTGCCGCACCGGTGGCTGTGGTATCGTTGGTGAGGCGTGTCGACCACAACATTCCGCGCAGATTGGTGCTTCCTCCGTTGGGCTGACGACCCTGTGCCATCTGCTTGAGTATCGACGATGCCATAGGTGTCATGTCGGTTTCGGGATAGCGTTCAAGCATCTCCTTGAGTGTCGACTTGAATTCATCGTAACGCTTCTCGGTGACGTAGGAGAGTGCGTCGATAAACATGAACTTGGGAATTATCTTCGAGAGCGGATAGCGCGCGTTCATCTCCTTGTAGGCGGCATGGACCTCATCGTTGCGGTTGTTCACATAGGCATCGTAGGCACGCTCATACATTGCCTCCTGGTCGCGCTGCATGTTGCGCAAGTTGTCGAAATAGGCAGGATCGCGCATCGCCTGTCCGTAGGCACTCTCGGCAAAGTCGGTGACGATGAGATTGCGGTAGTTCTCGGCAGTGGCGGTGTCGTCCATGCGCATGTACATGAGGTAGAGGTTGTAGTAGCTGTCGAGGCGATAGATATTGTCGGGGTAGCGGGAGAGCAGCCTGTTGAATTCGGTAATTGAAGCCGGGAAGTCCTCCATCTTGTCCTTCAGGATTACAGCCATATTGTAAAGCCCCTCCTGAATGATGTCGTTGCAGTTTGAGCGTTCCTCATCGGTCTTTGGAATCTGCTTTAGATAGTATTCCACGAAGTGCGGATCTTCCTCCTTCTTGCGCTGCTCGGCATCGACGGCTGTAGAGTCGTTGGCGAGGGCAAGGCTGTCGGCAGCAAGCCCCTCCGAGCCTCCGTCGGCCTCAAACTCGTCCATCGAGAATGTCGCCTTGTTACGGCGGCGCCAGTCGTCCTCAAGTTTTCGGCTTCCCCACTGCTTCTGGAACGCCGTCTTTCCGGCATTCTTAGTGGCGGTGTTATAGAAGTACCACGACTTGTCGTTGTTCATCTGGAAGGTGGTAGGCGCATTGCTCTGCGTATTGCCGTTGACGTTGCCCTTGGCAGCCTGCTCGGCAAGATACTCCTCACGCTTGGCATTCTCTTCAGCCTCCTTCTCCTTCTTCTTCAGCTCATCTACGAGCCGCAGCACAACCATCAACAGATCCACCTAACTAACCAGCGCAAAGGTGATCAGCGAATAATACAGCATCAAAAA
>CAMFSS010000067.1 GCA_945983195.1 uncultured Prevotellaceae bacterium
GAAACCGTGTGTATGTTGACTTCGACGAGCTGTCGCCGCACCTCTCGAATGCGCGGCTAGCCACTGAGGACGCACGCTTTGAGTCGCACTCGGGAATAGACCTGAAGGCACTTGCGCGTGCCGTGATAAAGCGTGGAATATTCATGCAGAAGAATGCCGGAGGAGGCAGCACCATCACGCAGCAGCTTGCCAAGCAGCTCTACTCGCCGGAGTCGTCGGGAATGCTTGAGCGCATGCTGCAAAAGCCTATAGAGTGGATGATTGCGGTGAAACTGGAACGCTACTACACGAAGGACGAGATTATCAAGATGTACTTCAACCAGTTTGACTTCCTCAACAATGCCGTGGGAATAAAGACTGCCGCATTCGTGTACTTCGGCAAAGAGCCTAAGGACCTAACCATCACCGAAGCCGCCACATTGGTGGGAATGGCGAAGAATCCGTCGTACTTCAATCCGGTGCGCTACAATGAGCGTACACGAGGCCGCCGCAACGTGGTGCTTGAGCAGATGCGGAAAGCCGACATGATCAGCGATGAGGAGCTGGAAATGCTACAGAAAGAGCCACTCACGCTGCATTTCCACCGTGTTGACCACAAGGAGGGACTTGCACCATACTTCCGCGAGGAGCTGCGCCGAATGCTCACGGCGAAGCGACCCATTCGCAGCGACTATCCGAGCTGGGGACATCAGCAATTTGTCGACGACTCAATAGCGTGGGCAAGCAATCCGCTCTACGGCTGGTGTGAAAAGAACCCCAAGCCCGATGGCACGCACTACAACATCTACACCGACGGTCTGAAAATCTACACCACAATAGATGCACGAATGCAGCGATATGCAGAGCAGGCTGTGCACGACCACCTCGGCTTGAATCTGCAAAAGAAATTCTTCAAGGAGAAAGGCGGTGCACGAAACCCCTATTCGTCGAACCTCGAGTAATTCCCGTATGAGTAGCTAAATGCGCGAATCAAGAAAGCCGTGCGCCAGAGTGAGCGTTACCGCGTGCTGAAAATTGCAGGACTGAGCGATGAGGAGATATTCGACAACTTTAAGGAGAAGCGCGAAATGCACGTGTTCTCCTACGATGGCGGAATCGACACAGTGATGTCACCAATGGACTCGCTGCTCTACACCAAGTCGTATCTGCGCACGGGAATGATGTCGATGGACCCCGTGACGGGGCATGTGAAAGCCTATGTTGGTGGACCGAGCTTCCGCTATTTCCAGTATGACATGGTAAGCAGCGGCCGCCGCCAAATCGGATCGACAATAAAGCCATTCCTCTATACATACGCTATGGAGGAGGGGTATACGCCCTGCGACGAGATGCTCAATGCGCAACCGGTGCTCTACGACGAGTCGGGACGCGAATGGAAGCCTCGCAACACCGGCAAGGCACGTGTTGGCGAAATGGTTACATTGCGCTGGGCACTCACCAACTCAAACAACTGGATATCGGCACGACTCATGGACGCGCTCTCACCGGCACAGCTTGTGCGCAACATGCACAACTTCGGAATCACCAACAAGCTCGATGCGGTGAAGTCGCTCTGCCTCGGACCGTGCGACGTGTCGGTGAAGGAGATGGTAACGGCATATTCGGCGTTTGCCAACAAGGGAATGCGCGTAGACCCGATGTTTGTGACACGCATCACCGACAACCAGGGCAATGTGATTGCCGAATTTGCACCGCAGCACACGGAATGCATAAGTGAGGACGCTTACTATAAAATACTTTCGATTCTACTCAATGTGGTGGATTCGGGTACGGGTAGCCGCCTGCGCCCCGCGCCTTACGCGAGCACGGCGCAGATGGTCGGCAAGAGCGGTACGACCCACGACAATTCCGCCGGCTGGTGCATGGGCTTCACACCGCAGCTCGTGACAGGCGTATGGGTAGGTGGTGACGAGCGTTACATACACTTCAACACGATGGCAAACGGACAAGGAGCTGAAATGGCACTCCCGATTTTCGGACTCTACATAAAGAAAGTGTTCGACGATTCCAAATTGCCATATTCGCAGACAGCAACATTTGAATTCCCAGACTCAATCGACGTGTGCCACAAGGAATATCTTGGAGGCGTTCCTGTGGATATTGATGCAGCGGGCAACACCCCTGAGGAATCAATCGACGGAGTATTCGACTGATTTTGTTCATAAACCAACCGCATAAACAACAATGGAGAAGGAATTTGAATCGGGACTGCTTGAATCGGCTGTAAATGAGTTTGCCAAGCTGCCGGGCATCGGACGCAAGACAGCCCTGCGCTTGGTGCTCTATCTGCTGCGCCAGAGTGAGGACGTGGCAGTGCAATTCGGCGAGGCAATCATCAAGCTGAGCAAGGAGATTCGCTACTGCTCGGAGTGCCACAACATTTCGGAGCATGAACAGTGCCCCATTTGCTCCAATCCGCTCCGCGACAAGTCGACGATTTGCGTGGTGGAGAATGTGAAGGACGTGATGAGCATCGAGAACACACACCAGCACGGAGGAGTGTATCATGTGCTCGGCGGACTGATTTCGCCTATGGACGGTGTGGGACCGCAAGACATAGAGATTGACAGCCTTGTGGAGCGCGTGTCGGCCGGAGGTGTGAAGGAGGTGATTCTCGCACTTAGCGCCACAATGGAAGGCGACACCACAAATTTCTACATTTTCCGCCGGCTTGCGCCTTATCCGGATGTGAAAATCACAATGCTCGCACGCGGCGTGAGTGTGGGCAATGAAATTGAATATACCGACGAGCTAACACTCGGGCGTTCAATCATCAACCGCACACTCTTCTCCGACTCATTTCAAAAGCAATAAAATGCACACTTCGGGCGTTATATAAGAGATTTACATTTTTACCCGATGATTTCGTTTCTAAGAAATACACGCATTTTCCACATATTGTGCACCGTGATGCTGCTGTTCACGGCTCTTGATGCATACGCCCAGGTGAAACTGAGCGGCAAGGTGACCGACGAGAACGGAAGCCCCATAGAGTTTGCATCGGTGCGAATAGACGGAACGGTGCTCGGCACCAACACCGACACCAAGGGCGACTATGCACTCTCGGTGCCTGCACGCGACACGGTGATGGTGGTGTTCAGTTGCATCGGTTACAGCGATGTGCGCCGCAGGCTGATTTCACCCAAGGGAGCGATGACGCTCAATGCCAAACTCTATGCAAAGACCGAACAGCTCAACGACCTTGTGGTGACTGAGTTCAAGAAGCAGACCAACCAGATGCAAGGCATCGACGTGTCGAAAATCAACCTTACACCAGACGCTGCCGGAGGCGGTGTGGAGGCGGTGATTACCACTATGGCAGGCGTAAGCTCAAAGAATGAGATGAGTTCGCAATATATGGTGCGTGGCGGCAGCTACGATGAGAACAGCGTGTACATCAATGGAATAGAGATTTACCGACCGCAGCTTATCAGTTCGGGCCAGCAGGAGGGGCTTAGTATCATCAATCCCGACCTTGTGGGAAGCGTGAACTTCTCAACGGGCGGTTTCGGTGCCGAGTATGGCGACCGCATGTCGTCGGTTCTCGACATCACCTATCGCGAGCCCGAATCGCTTGAAGGGGCAGTGTCGGGAAGCCTTTTAGGCGGTACGGCAGCTTTCGGGCAAGGCTCAAAGCGGTTTTCACAGCTGCACGGATTCCGCTATAAGCGCAACTCCTCGCTCCTCGGCTCGCTTGAAACCAAAGGAGAATATGACCCGCAATATTTCGACTATCAGACATACTTGAATTTCAATATTAGCAGCAGCTGGAAGGCTTCATTCCTTGGCAACATATCCATCAATGACTACCGCTTCACTCCCGAAACGCGTGAAACGAGTTTCGGAACGTCGACCAACGCCAAGCAATTCAAGGTGTATTTCGACGGTATGGAGAAGGATAAGTTTGAAACCTACTTTGGTGCTTTGGCACTCAACTACAAGCACTCCCGAAGCTCCAATTTCACGCTGCTTGCATCGGGTTATCTCACAAATGAGCTTGTGGGATATGACATACACGGTGAATACTGGCTTGATGAAGCCGGAACGAATGCCGGAGCAGGTGGTGAAAGCATAGGAGGTGAGCTTGGTGTGGGAAAATACCATGAACACGCCCGTAACCGCCTAAAGGCAAGCGTATTCTCGATTGCACTGAACGGCAACACGGCATATCGCAACAATAATTTCTCCTACGGAGTGAACTTCAAGCATGAGTCGATTTACGACCGCGCACGCGAGTGGGAGCAGCGCGACTCGGCAGGCTACTCGCTACCACACACAGGCACAGGAGTAAACATGGTGTACAACCTCACTTCAAAGCACGACATATCGAGCAACCGCTTTTCGGCATTTGTGCTCGACAGCTACAAGCTGTTTTCAGATGCAGGAATGTTCACGGTGAATGCCGGTGTGCGAGCAAGCTATTGGGATTTCAACAAGGAGTTTATCGTGAGCCCGCGAGCAAGTGTTGGCTTCGTGCCCAAGCGGAATGAGAAATTTGCCTTCAGAGCAGCTACAGGACTGTACTATCAGGCGCCATTCTACAAGGAATATCGCAAGGAGGTGACTGACGAAATAGGAAATACCAACATCGTGCTCAACACCGACATCAAGTCGCAGCGAAGCCTTCACTTCATTCTCGGAGGCGACTACACATTCCGTTCACTCAACCGCCCCTTCAAGCTCACCGCCGAGCTTTATTACAAAAATCTGTCGAACCTCATACCCTATGAGATTGACAATCTGAAGATGGTGTATTCGGGAATAAACAGCTCAAAAGGCTATGTGTCGGGTATTGATTTCAAGTTTTTCGGGCAGTTTGTAGAGGGAACCGACTCATGGCTCAGTTTCTCGCTGATGAAGACGCAGGAGGAGCTGAACGGCGTGAAAGTGCCCCGACCTACCGACCAACGTTACAGTGTGGCACTGTTCTTCACCGACTATTTCCCGAAATTCCCGAAGATGAAATTTAGCCTCAAAGCGATATTTTCCGACGGACTTCCCACTACATCACCACGCACCACACGCGATGTGTCGTACTTCCGCGCACCGGCCTACAAGCGCGTAGATGCCGGAGTGTCGTACCAGATCGTGGGCGGCAGCAGCACGAAGCCATCGAATTTCCTGCGCCACTTCAAGAGTGTGTGGATTGGACTTGACTGCTTCAACCTCTTCGACATATCGAATGTGAGCAGCTACTACTGGGTGACTGATGTGAACGACATACAATATGCCGTTCCCAACTATCTGACACGCCGCCAGATTAATGTGCGACTGTCGGTGAACTTCTAAACAAAGAAAACATTGATTTTCAAGCCTCAGGAGGCAAATTCCGTGTCGTTCATAAGGCGGGAGCGCAGGCGGTCGGCTATGCGGTTGTAATCCTTTGAGCCAATGAAATCCATAATTATCTCAGCGTGCTGGCGATTGTGCATATCGCTGCCGAGGAAGTCGATGCAGTCATGCTCAAGCAGCCACTGAGCAGTATCTTTAGCCCTTCCACCGAAGTATCCGGTGAACGAGAGCAAATTAATCTGGAACAGCACGCCGGCATTGTGAAGCTGTGTGTAACGCTCGCGGTGGCGGCCATAGTAGTCGTAACGCTCAGGGTGAGCGAGGATAGGGTAGAAGTTCTTTAGCTGCAATTCATAAATCAATTCGTCCATACCGAGAATTTCCTGCTGGAATGCGTTTTCGAGCAGGAGATAGTTGCCGGGATAGGGCAGGAATCGGTTCTCCTTGAACTGGGCGAGCGAGAACTCGTCGATGCGGTACTCAGCCGACAGATCGATTTTCATGTTCATTCCCTTTTCAGCCACAGCCCGGCAAAGCTTTTCGTGTGCAGGACGAAGCGTTTCGGGAGTATTCTCGAAAGTAGCCTTTGTGACGTGTGAAGTGGCGATAATGTGGTCGATACCCATCTCCTGCTGCAATGCGAGCAGCTCAAGAGATGTGTCGACATCGGGCGAGCCGTGGTCGACCCCCGGTAGGAGGTGGCAATGCACGTCGGTGTGGTAGAAAAGTTTGGTTTCTTTAGGCTTCTTGCGGAATATATTGAACATATTTATATCGTATTTAGTGCGTAATTATATTGCACAAAGGTAGTAAAAAATCCTGTATTTTCAGCCCATAGGCGTTGAAAATGGGGCATAAAGGGAGGAAAAATGGCGTAAAGCAGTGAAAAATTTCGTAATATGCCCAAAAATTGTTACTTTTGCAAACTGAAAATTAATGAAATTTGTTTTAGGTTACGAATAGTATGCCGAAGAGATGGCATACCCACAAGGCAAGTGGCAGAATTGTCGTAAGGGAAAGTAATCTATTTTTGATTAAAAAACTGATAGAATATGGTTCAGAAATTGAAAATCAGAGATTTGACCATGCGAGATGGTCAGCAGTCGTTGTTTGCTACGCGAATGCCGCAGGATAGCATCGATAAGTTGTTACCCTACTATAAGGAAGCAGGCTTTTATGCAATTGAAGTATGGGGTGGCGCAGTGCCCGACTCAGTGATGCGCTATCTTGGCGAATGTCCGTGGAACCGCTTGCGCACAGCGAGCGAGAAGGTGGAAGGACGCTCGCTTCTCACAGCACTCTCACGCGGACGCAATCTTTTTGGCTATGTGCCTTATCCTACCAAAGTGATAGAGGGCTTCTACAAGGAGGCAATCAAGAACGGACTCAACGTGATGCGTATTTTCGATGCGCTCAACGACCTTGACAATGTGCGCGAGTCGGTGGAGATTATCAACCGACTTGGAGGAATACCCGATGGGGCAGTGTGCTACACAGTGGATCCCAAGCCATTTGAGGAGAAGCGTACGGGAGGATTCCTGCACCGACTCTTTGGCCGCCTGAAGAAGGAGGAGCTGATTTTCACCGATGAATACTTTGTGGAGAAGGCAAAGGGCTTTGAGGCAATGGGTGCGAAAATCATCACACTGAAGGATATGGCAGGACTTGTGAACCCATCACGCCTTGCAACACTCATGCCGAAGCTGAAGGAGGCTGTGAGCGTTCCTGTGGACTTCCACACACACTGCACTCCGGGCGACGGACTGGCTTCATCGCTCATGGCCATTATTCACGGCGTGGATATTCTCGACACAAATATATGGTATTTTGGCGGCGGCTCGGCTGCACCGGCACTTGAGCTGATTTATGTGTTCTGCAAGAAGCTCGGAGTGGAGGTAGATGCCAACATGGAGGCAGTGGGCAAGATTCGCACCGAACTGAAGGAGATTCGCAAGGGACTCCACGACTTCGACCTGGTGAAGAACTTCCCCAACGACTTCGACCCGCTGAAGGATACACTTCCTGCCGAAGTTGACGCTCTCTTCGACAAGGCAATTGCATGCGCAAAGGCCAACGATGAAGAGGCACTGCTCGATGCTTGCCACGCAATTGAGGACTATTTCGGCTTCCCGAAGCCCAACCTGATTGTGAAGTTTGCCGAGGTGCCCGGTGGAATGTACAGCAACATGGTTGCACAGCTTCGCCAGCTCAAGGCAGAGGAGGTGCTTGACGATGCAATGAAGCTGATACCGAAGGTGCGCCGCGATGCCGGACTAGTGCCTCTCGTAACGCCTACAAGCCAGATAGTAGGCTCGCAGGCTGTGAGTGTGGCACTCGACCGCCTCAAAGGCAATGCCGACTACACCAACAAGTCGAACCAGTTTATTTCGCTCGTAAAGGGTGAATATGGCCATACACCGGTGGCAATCAAGCCCGAATTCCGCGAGCAGATTACCGGCAGAAGCGAGGAAGTTCCCTACGATGTGAATTCCTACGTTGCACCAGTCAATCCGCAGCTTCCTGAGTTTGGCGGTGTGAAACTTGCACAGAACGATGACGAGTATCTGCTTCTCGAACTTCTGCCCACAGTAGCCAAGCCATTCCTTATGAAGCGTCGCGAGGAGGAATACAAGCTCACCGATGCCTACAAGAAGCAAGTTGCCAAGGCCGAGGCAGCAGCCAAAGCCGCCGAGGAGGCAGCAGCACTGCTCGCTTCAATCACCGGACCTACGCTCAACGCTCCAATGGGCGGCACAGTGGTAGAGGTGCAGGTGAAACCTGGCGACGACGTGAAGAAGGGCCAGCCGGTGCTCATGTATGAGGCAATGAAGATGCAGAACGAGATAGAGAGCGAAATGGCAGGCAAGGTGAAGCGAATCCTTGTGAAGCCCGGTCAGGTGGTAGGCACCAATGACCCGCGGATTGAGGTTGCAAAAAAATTACGTCAAAACAGGTGATGGCGCGCAAATAAGTTTTTGTAATTGGAAAAAACTTCGTAAATTTGCAAGCCATTACAAAAAAGTCACGCCACCAACGTGAAAATTAAGTAAGAAACAAAAAACGTAATATAAAAATGAAACAGGACATCCATCCCTCGAATTACCGCGAAGTGGTATTCAAAGATATGTCGAATGAGGAGATCTTCATCACTCGCTCGACTGTGGCATCGAAAGAAACAATCGAAGTAGACGGCAAGACTTATCCTTTGGTTAAGCTTGAAATCACAAGCTCATCGCACCCTTACTTCACCGGCAAGCAGAAGCTCGTGGATACAGCAGGTCGCGTGGACAAGTTCATGCAGCGTTACGGCAACCGCAAGAAGTAATTCTCGGCTGGCAGATATCAAGATATTGCAGAAGCGGGAGGGCACCAAGAGGTGGATCTCCCGCTTCTGCTTCTTTTATAGGACTGATAAGACTGATAGGGCTAATGGGGCTAATGGGGTGGTGCTTAAATGAAGACAGGGTGTGGGAGGAGATTCCCACACCCTGCGCGATAAGTGCATGATATTAAGATTGATGATGTTGTTGCTGTGATTATTGCTCGGGCTTTGTGAGGTCGTTGATTTGGGCAATTACCTCGTCGTTGGTACGCTGCATCTTGCGATAGACGCTGAAAGAGAAAATCAAGCCGCAAATGCCGCCGATAACTCCACCTACGATTCCGCCACTGATGAAAGCTTCCTGGAACGTGCTTGAGGCTTCGGGTAGAGCATTGTAAGCCTCAATTCCAGCCCAAAGGAGCCAGACGATGACAAGCGGAATGCAAATTGTCATGTGCAATGCGCGATATCGCTTCATTTGCATCAGCTTCTTGACTGTGCTGACGAGATTGCCGCGGAGGTAATCGTCGT
>CAMFSS010000068.1 GCA_945983195.1 uncultured Prevotellaceae bacterium
CGCCGCACAAGCTATGTGCAGCGCATTGGCGAATACGTAGAATACGAAGAGATAGTCGAGGAGCGCGATGCCGGAGTCTACGACCCCGGAACTCCTGTTGAGCCGCGCATTACCGATGCCAAATTTGAAGAAATAGGCTAAGTCGCCACCCTCTGCGCTCCAAAAATCATAATTCAAATTAGATAAGTTGTAAAATGTATGGCAGATTGTGGAAAATTTGCTATATTTGTGTGCAATAATGTTTTTTCATATACCAACACATGAAAAGAGTACTCCCCATTCTTAAAAATGACCCGTGGCTTGAGCCATACGCCGATGCTATCAATGGCCGCCACGAGGATGTAATCCGCAAAGAAAAAGAGTTGACTGCCAATGGCGGTACTATCGCCGACTTCGCCAACGCCCACAAGTTCTATGGCCTGCACAAGGTGCGCAAGGGCTGGGTGCTTCGCGAATGGGCACCAAATGCCACTGAGATTTTTGTTGTTGGCAATTTCAACGATTGGAAAGAAACTGAGAACTTCCGCATGAAGCGCCTCGACAACGGCGTGTGGGAGCTGGTGATGGAGGACGAAGCCCTGCATCATGGCGACCTATACAAGCTGCGTGTCCACTGGAACGGCGGCGAAGGCGAGCGCGTACCCGCCTATGCAACCCGTGTAGTTCAGGACGAAAAGACCTACATCACCGCAGCTCAAGTGTTCAATGCCTCACGACCCTACAAATTCAACGTAAAAGACTTCAAGCCCACCACTTCGCCACTTCTCATCTATGAGTGCCACATCGGCATGGCCACGAATGAGGAGCGAGTGGGCAGCTACGATGAATTCCGCACGAATGTGCTTCCGCGCGTTGCCGCCGACGGCTACAATGCCATTCAGATTATGGCAATCCAGGAGCACCCCTACTACGGCTCATTCGGCTATCATGTGTCGAGCTTCTATGCCGCTTCAAGCCGCTTCGGAACTCCCGACGACCTCAAGCATCTCATCGACGATGCCCACAGCATGGGCATTGCCGTGATTATGGACATCGTTCACTCTCATGCTGTGAAGAATGAGGTGGAGGGTCTTGGTCGCTTCGACGGAAGCTACAACCAGTATTTCTACGGCGACCATCGCCGCGAGCATCCGGCTTGGGATTCGCTGTGCTTCGACTATGGCAAGAACGAAGTGCTCCACTTCCTGCTCAGCAACTGCAAATTCTGGCTTGAGGAGTACGGTTTCGACGGTTTCCGCTTCGACGGCGTGACTTCAATGCTCTACTATAACCACGGACTCGGACAGGCATTCGGCTCCTACGACGACTATTACAACGGCGGTCAGGACACAAATGCCATAACCTATCTGAGCCTTGCCAACGAGGTTATTCACAGCGTGAATCCAAATGCAATCACCATTGCCGAGGAGATGAGCGGTATGCCAGGACTTGCCGTGAAGGTGAAAGACGGTGGAATCGGCTTCGACTATCGCATGGCAATGGGAATCCCCGACTACTGGATTAAGACTATCAAGGAGAAGAAGGACGAGGATTGGCACCCGACATCAATTTTCTGGGAGCTTACCAACCGCCGTGCCGACGAAAAGACCATAAGCTATGCCGAGAGCCACGATCAGGCACTCGTGGGCGACAAGACCCTCATTTTCCGCCTTATCGACAGCGAAATGTACTGGCACATGATGGTGGGCGACAACAACTACACCGTTGACCGCGGTATTGCGCTGCACAAGCTGATTCGCCTTGTCACCTGCACCACCATCAATGGCGGATACCTCAACTTCATGGGCAATGAGTTCGGACATCCGGAGTGGATCGACTTCCCGCGCGAAGGCAATGGCTGGTCATATAAATATGCCCGCCGCCAGTGGGAGCTTGTCGACCGCACCGACTTGAAATACCAGTATCTCAACAACTTCGACAACGACATGATTCACCTTGTCAAGGGTGTGAAGAAATTTGAGGCACTGCCTGTGCGCAAGCTCTGGGATAAGGACGACGACCAGGTGCTCGCCTACATGCGTGGCGACTTGGTGTTCGTCTACAACTTCAATCCATCGAAGTCGTTCACCGACTATGGCATTCTTGCTCCCGAGGGCGAATATGAGGGCGTAATGAACAGCGATGATCCGCGCTATGGCGGCTATGGCAACATCGACAACTCTGTGCACCACTTCACTGAGCACGATGAGCTTTATGCCGAGCATGGTGTAGGTTGGCTCAAGCTCTACATCCCTGCACGCTCTGCAATGGTGCTCAAAGTAGCTTCGAAGCCGCGTAAGAAGGCTGCTCCCAAGAAAGCCGCAGCCGAGAAGGCAGAGAAACCGGCAAAGACCGTAAAGGCTGCCAAGAAGCCTGCCGCAAAGAAAACTGCAAAGAAGGAAGCTTAATGCCTCAGGCATTACGATAACAAAAAATCATCGCCCCTTGACTATCAAATCAAGGGGCGATGATTTTATTGTAGGTTGGCTATTTCGTTACTTGACAGCTACACGGAAGCTGAAGCTGCGCTGTTCAGCCTTGTAGCGGTACTGGTCGAGAGGCTGAGTTCCCCATGAGTCGGTGCCGCCAAGACCCTTCTGGAGCAGATCGACGGTGAGGATAACCTTCTTCTGCGGAGTGAGGTCGCTTGTGTGGCGCTGAGCCTTGGTGATTCCTGCCTCAAGCTGTGCATCGGTGAAATGGAGTGCCGAGAATTGCAGCGGAGCTTCGGTAGCTCTCACTGTGAGCGATGCATCTTTGTCGCTTACTCTGAACCAGCGCATATCGGTGTGGTTGCCGCAAGCCTGCGGACGCACATAGGGGTGATATTGGGCTGTTACTGTCGACTTGTAGTTACCGAGCGGAGTTCCGGCGCAGCGGTCGATGTAGTTCTCCTCAGGTCCGCGGGCATAATATTGGAGGTCTTCCAACCCTTCGGCTGCGGTCATCACCACGCCGAGGCGCATCATTTCGGGCAGGTCGTTGCGGCGCGGAACGAAGTTGATGTTCACGTCAACGCTTCCGTCGAGGTGAATGAGGTAGGTTTCAGTCCAGTCGCACATCACATCGCCGAGCCACTTGTGCAGAGTCACCTCCACTTCGCCATTGTCGAGAACGAGGTGCTCCAGCTTGCGCACTTGTCCGTTGAAGCCTGCGCAGCGCCAGATGCCCTGCTTCAGCATCGACTCGTTGCCGTAGTCGTTGTCGGTGCAGGCACGCCAGAAGTTGGGCTTAAGATTGTCGAGAATCCAGCGGTTGCCCTTCTTTATTGAAAGTGAGTTCCATGCGGCCACCTTCACTTCAAGGTCGCCAGTGCGGCAAATCACATCTTGGTCGTCGGCTTTCACTACCTCAAGTTTTCCGCCCGTAGCCTCAACCGGCTCTGCCGGGAAAGAGTTGCACTGAAGCACAAACTGCTCCTGTGCGAGCACATAGCCCTCGGGATAGAATTCAGTGGCTTTGCGAGCTTTGGCATAGACATTGAGAATCAAGTCGCCATTTTTTACGATGATATTCGGCAAGTTGAGCTTCACTTGTTTCTTGCTTTGGGGAGCCACATTCACCTCAAATGGAATATGCACGCCAGTTGCCATTTCCCACTCAAATGTATACTGAGAGAGGTCGGTGAAGACATTTTCGTTGTAGACCTCAATAATGCCTTTTTCAAGGTCGACGGCGCGGAAGTGCACATTCTGATAAGCCTTCTTCACCTCGGGAATTTGCGGTGACGGAGTGCGGTCGGGGAGCACAAGGCCATTGATGCAGAAGTTTTCGTCGTTCTGAAGGTGTGCAGCACCGAAGTCGCCTCCGTAGGCATAGTAGGGCTTGCCGTTCTCGTCGTGGGTGAGGATTCCCTGGTCAACCCAGTCCCAGATGCAGCCGCCTTGCAGTGCGCGGTACTCGCGGATAGCCTCCCAATACTCGCGGAGGTTTCCGCTGCTGTTGCCCATTGCGTGTGAATACTCGCACTGAATGAACGGACGTGAAGGATTCGACTTGGCATATTCGATGGTGCGGTGTACCGGCCAGTACATCGGGCAGATGATGTCGGTGTTTTCACCCATTTCAGCACGCTCATACTGCACCGGGCGGGTCTTGTCGCGCTCCTTTACCCACTTGTAGGTCTTCTTGAACACATCGCCGTTGCTTGCCTCATTTCCGAGCGACCACACGATTACGCACGGATGATTCTTGTCGCGCTCCACAAGTCGCTTGGTGCGGTCCATGTGTGCAGCGTCCCATGCCGGGTCGAAAGCCACATTTTCGCGACCGTAGCCCAGACCGTGTGACTCAATGTTGGCCTCGTCGATCACATAGAAGCCGTATTTGTCGCACATTTCATAGAAATATGTCGACTGCGGATAGTGGCAGGTGCGGATAGTGTTCACATTGGCACGCTTCATCTGCTCGAAGTCCTTCATGAGATATTCGGCTGAGTTCACGTGTCCTGTCTTTGGGTTATGTTCATGCAAGTTAACGCCTTTCACGAGAATGTACTTGCCGTTCACAAGCAGCACGCCGTCCTTGATTTCGGTGGTGCGGAAACCCACCTTGTAGCTTGTTGCCTCGATAGTCTTGCCCTTTGCGTCCTTCAAGGTAGCCACAACGGTGTAGAGGTTGGGTGTCTCGGCACTCCAGTGGAGCACCTTAAGCCCTGCTTTTGCAATTTTCACGTCGGTCGACTTGCCGGCAGCGAGTGAAGCCGACTTAGTAGTGCTGAACACACTGTTTCCGGCAGCATCGAGCAGCTCGACAGCCAGCCGCGAGCTTACAGCCTTTGCATCGTAGTTACGCACGGTGAAAGTGGCATTGAATGTGCCTCGGTCGTAGTTCTTGTCGAGTCCGGCGATTATTTCAGCATCGCGAATGCTCTGGTTGGCGGTGCTGTAGAGATATACATCGCGGTCGAAGCCCGAAAGACGCCAGAAGTCCTGATCCTCAAGGTAGCTGCCGTCGGTCCAGCGGAAACCCTTCACTGCGAGCAGGTTGCTGCCCGGCGTTACATATTCGGTAATATCCCACTCAGTGGGGCTTTTCGACATCTGTCCGTAGCCCACCTTCGTGCCGTTCACCCAGACGTACATTCCGGCAAGTCCCGACTCAAAGTGCAGGAACACGCGGCGTCCTTCCATAGCCTTGGGCAGCTCGAAAGTGGTGCGGTAGCAGCCCGTGGGGTTGTCATCGTGTGGAATGTAGGGCGGATTGGCAGGGAACGGGAAAATCACGTTGGTGTAAATCGGCTTTCCGTAGCCGTTAAGCTCCCAGTTGCCGGGCACCGGCATTGTGCCCCACGCACTGTCGTCGTAGCCCTGTTTCTGGAAGCCAATGGGAGCACCGTCGGGTGTGGGACTCCAGAAGAATTTCCAGTTGCCTGAAAGGCACTTGAACCATTCCGACTGTTCGCGCACATTGGCAATGGCTGCATCGCGGTCGGCATACACATAGGCAGTGGCTCGCGTAGGCTCATTACCCACGGCGAATACCGCCGGATTCTCCCAGTCGTTGGCTGCGCTTAGGGTGGCTGTAGCTGCCAGCGCGAAGCCCATAGAGAGGAATAAAGATTTGGTATTCATAGAAATATTAATTAATGGTGATTTATTAGTTTCTCAAAGATGTGGTATATCATTTCACAAATATAGGCATTTTTTCCCTACTCACCAACTATTAATGCCACAAAGTGGATAGCGAGTGTCATACAGAAGGGAAAAAGAGAGGAGCCGCTGTTTGGCGGCTCCCCATCACTTAGGTTGTTGTTAAGGTATTTGTATGCCTTACTTCACTGCAACCTTGGTGCTCTTTCCGTCGATAACTACGACGTAGATGCCCTTGTTGCACGGTATTATGGTTTCGCCCTTGCTGATGAGTGCGCCATTTATTGAATATACTTCAATTGCATTGGCATCGCCCACAATGCGAATCTCACCATATCCTCCAATAGCCTTTGCAGCTTCTACATTCACAGCCTCAGTGCCGGTAGGCTTGGTGATGAGAAGTGTGTTCAGTGTAAGGTCGACAGTCACATTCATAGTGAATGCTTCGGTGGCATTGAAGCAATAGGCGGTTTCAGGAGTCTTCACGCACTTGGCTGCATTGTCGAGTGTAACAATGTCGCCATTGTTTTCGGGACCATAGCGGTTGGCATTAATCACGCCCCAGTCGGTGCTGACTACGCTTGTAAATACAAACCAGAATTCACCCTCGCTTGTCACGGGTATAGTGCCCTCGTAGGTAGCCTCAGAGCCTTCAACCTTGGTAAGCATATAAGTGTCATCGTTGCTGTTCCAGCCATTGTGTGTTCCAATAGCGTAGAGCTGCTCTGGATATTCCACTGGAGCCACTTCGCCGGTGACTGTGAGGAAGCCTGTGTTGAGGTCGAATCTGAAGCTGTAGGTGCCCGGAGCTATTGCAAACGAGCCGTCGTTGACGCGGTAGATTTCATTGTCGCCAACAAAGAGCTGAGAGTCTAATATCTTCGGTCCCCAGCGGTTGTTGTTGACATCAAACCAACTGTCGCCCGGAGTTGCGGTGAATGCAATGTAGGATAAGTGGTCGCCATAGACGGTCACGTTTTTGATTTCGAATACGCCTTCTTCAACTGCCTCCATCGGGTGTGTAGTGTCGTCGGGACGCCACTGGTAGTCCTCTGTTGTCTGACCGATGAGGTACATCTCTGTTGGCAATACGGTGTAGCTGTATTCAGCCGGAGCGTCGACTGCCACTTCGCCGTATTCGCGCGGAAGTGCAAATGTCTTAATCCACTCGCCCGAGTTGCCCACGATGTAGAGGTTGCCGGCGAGGTCCCATGCTATGTCGTTGCAGTTGCTGCCGATGTTGGTGGCAAACTGGTAGGCGAGTGTGAGAGCCAAAGCACCCTCTTCACCCTTCTCGATGTTGTAGACACCTATCTGCTTGGCTGCATTGGCCATGGCTATTTGCTTGAAGTCGGGGCTTAAAGCGAAAGCACCCTGACGCGCAACGATTGTCGTGTTCATGTAGTCGACAGTTCCCTCGGCGTTGACGTGAACCAGAGCAGGCTCAGCCTCCGATGGAGCACCACGATACTGGCAGTACCAGATTCCGCCCTCATCATCGTAGGCAATGTTGATGCCCATGTAGTTCACGCTGTATTGTGCTGTGAGTGCGTCGATGTTTCTTGAAGGAACGGTAGTCCACTCTGTGGCAGTTCCGAGATCATACTCGTCGCAGCTAAATCCGCTGTTGACGTATGCAAATCCGTTTGCATTGGCTGAAAGCATCACCACCTTCAGGTCGTCGCCTTCACCCTTCACGTCGAAGCCGACGTTGGCGGCACCCATGAAGTTTCCATTGGCGTCGTTGATGGTCCAGGTTGCTTCATCGTAAGTCCAGTTCTTGAATACCGGAGTGAAATCGGCGTTGAGGTCGTCGGGGTTAACCTCGAATAGTGGCGAAACGCCTGCATTCTGGCGGCTGATGAATACGCGGCCGTCCTTCGAGATGCGCACGCGGCGCGGGTCGTAGCTATTGGTTGTGCCGTTAGGCATCTTGGCAGCGGTTTCCATACCACCCTTGAAGCCCTGCTCGCCGTTGGCGTTGAGCACCGGATTCATGAGCTGGTCGAATACATAAAGACCCTGACCTACATTCTTGCTGACATACGGGTCGGTAGCGACAGGCATAGCCTCAGTTGCATACACGCGTCCGAAGTACGGGCTGTCGGTGTTGTTGTCGACTGCCACGCCTGCCGGGTGATAGAAGCGGTAGGCCTTGCTGCACTCAGTGGGAGTTTCCACGCAGTCGCTCACTGCAACCACACGGAATGAGATGTGGCCATAAACGCCCTTGGTGTCGATAACGGCAGAGTTGCTGTTACCCTCCTCAAATGCATAGGTTGTGCCTGCTACTTCGCGAATCACAGCTCCATCGGCGATGAGCTGAACTTTCACCTCATTTGTCGGAGCATTGAGTCGTTAGTTTACGGTGGCGAGGTCGCCCTCCGTCTTCTCTATGAAGTCGTAAGCCATGGCATTGCGTGCCGGGAGCGGAGTTGGCTCTACAATTTTCACTGTGCCAACGGCAGGTGTGGTAACGTCGCCATTCTCGCGCGGCAGGGCAAACACCTTGAGGAACTCGCTTGAGTTGCCTACAATCCAAAGGTTGTCGGCGTAGTCCCATGCCATATCGTTGCAATTGGTGCCAATGGTTGTGGTAAACTGATAGAGAAGCGTCAGCACGGGCTTGTTGTTTTCGTCTTTAGCCACGGTGTACACGCCCACCTGATTCTTGGCGTTGGCAATGACAACCTTCGTAAAGTCGCGGTTGAAACGTATGCCACCGCCACCGCACACTGTTGTAATGTCCTTGTAGTCCTCTACGCCTTCTGCGTTGACGTGCACGATTGCGGGCTGTGCGTCAGATGGAGCACCGCGATACTGGCAGTACCAGTAGCCGCCTTCATTGTCGTAGATGAGGCTCGCATTCGAAGGGGATATTGTATATTGCCCTGTGAGTACGTCGATGTTGCTTGAAGGAGCTGTTGCCCATTCCTTGGCAGTTCCAATCTTGTATGTATCGGCACGGAATCCTCCATACACGAATGCAGCACCGGTGTTGTTGCACGAAAGTATTACCATCTCAAGGTTCTCACCTTCGCCCTTGAAGTCCATGCCTACCACCTGGGCGGCGATGAAGTTGCCGTCGGCATCCTTCAGTTCGCTCGTTTCAGCATCAACGGCACCCTTGAAGAACTCAGTGAATGGGGCGTTCAGGTCATCGGGATTAACCTCGTAGAGAGGGCTTGCAGTGCCACCGAATGAGCAGCGGCCCATGAAGATGCGGCCGTCATTGGTGAGGCTCACGCGCATCGGGTCGACAAAGCGTGTTCCGGCAGTGTACTCAAGTCCGCCCTTGAAGGCATATCCTCCGTCGGAATTACAGATAGAGTTAAGCTGCGGGTCGAAAGCATAAAGTCCGCATCCCTCGCCGTCGGAGCTGATATAGCCCGACTTACTGCCCGGAGTGATACCCTCGGCTACAATTGCGCGGCCGAAATGTGGACTGGCGGGATTTGCATCGACAATCACGCCGTGAGGGCAATAGAATTTCACATACTTGTCATGCTCGGTAGGAGTTGCTACTGGCATAGCCGATACGCCCCGGTCCCACGA
>CAMFSS010000069.1 GCA_945983195.1 uncultured Prevotellaceae bacterium
ACCCGCAGACTGGTCCTGCCCGGTCGATCCCCCCGGGCCTCCCCCGCTCGGCGGGTACCGGGGCGGGTCCGGCCAGGGTGCCGCGTGCCCACGGGCCGCGAAGCCGACGCCCAGTATGCGCGAGGCGAATACTACGACGCATCGAATACCTACCGCAAAATCTACAACAAGCTCACCAAGCGCGAGGAGCGTCCGCTCCGTGGCGAGGTGGCGTTCAAGATGGGCGAGTGCTACCGCCGCCTTAATATGAGTGCACGCGCTGCCGCAGCCTACCAGAATGCTATCCGCTACCAATATGCCGACAGCATGGCACTGTTCTACATGGCACAGGCCCAGCAAGCCGAGGGCAAGTATGCCCAGGCAATAAAGAATTATGAGGATTTTCTCGTGAAGAAGCCCAAATACCGCCTTGCCGAAGACGGAATACGCGGCTGCCGCAATGCGCTGAAGCTGCGCGAGAATCCCACCCGCTACATTGTGCGCAACGCCAAGCTCTTCAATTCGCGCCGTGCCGACTTCTGTCCGCAGTTCCTCGGAGCCGACTTCGACCAGCTCTATTTCACATCGTCGACCGAAAAGGCTACGGGCACCAAGAAGAGCGAAATCACCGGCACCAAGCAGTGCGACGTGTTTTTCTCGAAACTCGACGACAAGGGCAACTGGCAACGACCCGAGCCGGTGGAGGGTGAGCTGAACACTGAGTTCGACGAAGGAGCTACATCGTTCTCGCCCGACGGCACCACCATGTATCTTGCGCGTGCACGCCGCGAGCCTAATTCAGGCACATCGGTTGAAATCTACACCTCCCAGCGTTCGGAAGCCAAGTGGAGTGCACCGGTGAAATATGAAATCACCGCCGACACGCTTTCGGCTTACGGCGACCCGGCTGTGTCGCCCGACGGCACTTACCTCTACTTTACGAGCGACATGCCCGGAGGCTATGGCGGCAAGGACATCTGGCGCATCAACCTGAAGGAGCGTGTGGGTACGCTCGAAAACCTCGGTGACGTAATCAACACTGCCGGCGATGAGCGTTTCCCCTACATACGCACCGACAGCGTGATGTACTTCTCGTCGAACGGTCACCCGGGTATGGGCGGACTCGACATTTTCAAGGCCACAAAGACCCCGTCAGGCGGCTGGAACGTGGAGAATATGGGCGTGCCGATGAATTCAGCCGGCGACGACTTCGGTATCACCTTCGGAAAGGGCGAGAGCGGATTTTTCAGCTCCAACCGCAACGATGCACGCGGCTACGACCACATCTACAGCTTCGTGAAGCCCGACCTGAAAATCACCATTTCGGGCTATGTGCTCGACAAGGACGAAGAGCCGGTGCCGAATGCCGTGATTCGCATCGTAGGCAACGACGGCTCAAACCAGAAGGCCGTGGGCAAAGATGACGGCACTTTTGAATTCAATCTGCAACGCGGCGTGAAATATGTGATGATGGCAGGAGCAAAAGGCTATCTCAACGGCAAGCAGGAATTTGAGAGCGACACTCTGGAGCAGGACGCAGAATATGGCGTTGACTTCATTCTCGCTGCCATGCACAAGCCGCAGGTGGTGGAGAACATCTTCTACGACTTCGACAAGGCAACGCTCCGACCAGAGTCGAAGACCGCTCTCGACGAAATGGCACAGATGCTGAAAGACAATCCGCATGTGGCAATCGAAATGGCATCGCACACCGACCGCAAGGGTAGCGACAAATACAACGAAGGACTATCGCAGCGACGTGCACAGTCGGTTGTCGACTATCTGGTGGCTGCCGGAGTGGAGCGGGAGCGATTGCAGCCGCACGGCTATGGCGAGTCGCGCCCGAAGACTGTGACAAAGCGCATTGCACGCCTTTATCCGCAATTCAAGGAGGGCGATGTGCTCAATGAGGAGTTTATCAACGGTCTGTCGCCCGAAGACCAGGAGGCAGCCGACCAGGTGAACCGCCGAACCGAGTTCCAGGTGCTTACGGTGGAATACGGAATATATTAATTTATTATGGAAGGGATTGACGGCTTTTTCGGCCGCACTGAGCTGCTTGTGGGCAGTGAGGCCATGGCGCGGATAAAAGGTGCGCGAGTGATTGTGTTCGGCACCGGAGGTGTGGGCAGTTGGTGCGTTGAGGCACTGGTGCGCACCGGCATTGGGCATATCACGCTCGTCGACTTCGACCGTGTGTGCGAGTCGAATGTCAACCGCCAGCTTCCTGCCACGCGGTCAACAATCGGGCAGCTAAAGGTGGAGGCTATTGCCGCACGGATGCGCGACATAAATCCCGATGCCGAAATTACGGTACGCTGCGAGATGTATGACGCTGCGACAGCCGACACTTTCAATCTGCGTGACAACGATTATGTGATTGATGCAACCGACAGCCTCGACTGCAAGGCAATGCTAATACGCCGTGCCTGCGAGGCAGGGCCACACACGCGCCTCTACTCCTCTATGGGAGCCGCGCTGAAAGTCGACCCCTCGCGCATTTCAGTGGCTGAATTCTGGAAAGTGAAAGGCGACCCCCTGGCAGCCGCCTTGCGCCGCCGTTTCAAGAAGTCGGGAGAGTTTCCCTGCCGCAAGTTCAAGTGCGTCTACAGCGATGAATTGGTGAAGAACAGGCTTCCGCAGCCCGAAGAAAACCTCACAGTGAGCCTTGAAGGAGCCACTTCAAGCCCCAAGAAGCGCGTGAACGGAACTTTGGCCCACATCACAGCCATTTTCGGAATGACGCTTGCATCGCTTGTGATTCGCGACCTGATGCAGCAAGAGCCGTGACAGCCGTTGTGAAAGATAACCGCTTTTTCTGCCCCTCACTGCCATTCGAGGCGTGAATTGATTAGGTAGACGTGCTGTGTGGCACGCGTGAGGGCTGTGTAGAGCCAGCGGTAGAAGTCGAGAGTGAGCATGGCATCATCGGGAATGGCACCCATGTCGATAAACACATTTTTCCATTGTCCGCCCTGCGCCTTGTGGCACGTCACGGTGTAGCCGTATTTCACTTGCAGGGCATTGAAGAATCCGTCTTTTTTCAGTGCGCGGTATCGTGCACGCTTGTCGCCCGTAAGCCCCTCCTGCACCGCCATGAACAATTTCTCATTCTGCTCGCGGGTGAGAGCCGGAGCATCGGTGGTGAGAGCGTCGAGCACCACACGCGCATCAATCTCCACATTGTGGTCGGGGAAGTCGAGTGTGACGTTGGCAAAACGGAAGCCGTAGGCCTCCTCAGTGCCGCTCACACGGCTCACGCGAGCCACATCGCCATTGGCAATGAAATCCATTTCCTCATATTCCTCGCTCCAAAAGTAGTTGTTCTTGGCAACGAGCAGCATGTCGCCGCTCACCAGTTCGTCCTCGCGATAGAGCACCTGGTTGCGCACGCCGAGGTTGAAAAGCGTGGCACGGCGGTTGGAGCGCGTGATGATAATTGTTTCGCCCACACCGTCGCGGTCGAAGCAGTCGCTGATTGTCTCCAGCAGAAACTCGCTTGAGAGCATTTCTATGTCGGAGTAGCCCGAAAGGCGCAGGCGCGGAGGCTGTAGCTCGTCGATTCGTCCGGAGCGGAGTGCTGCTATGGCATTGCGCATTCGTGTGGCATTGTCGAGTATGCCCGAACCGCTGCTCTGTCGCACCACGTCGGTCAGGTTGAAGCGGTACACTCCCAGTCCGTAGGCACCCAGCACACTCGCATCGAGAGCCGGACTCTCGTCGAAGCCCACCGGCGGTAGCTGAGCCGTGTCGCCAAGCATTATCAGGCGGCAATTTGTGCCGGAGTACACATAGTGCACAAGGTCGTCGAGCAGGCGTCCGGTGCCGAAAGCCACCGCATCGGCTGAAGAGTTACCCACCATCGAAGCCTCATCGACGATGAAAAACGTGTCGGTGTGCTTGTTGTCGGCAATACCGAAATTGCCGTATTCAGGCGAGTAGCTCTTCTGTCGGTAGATTTTGCGGTGAATGGTGTAGGCAGGGCAGTGCGAATAGGCAGAAAACACCTTTGCTGCACGCCCGGTAGGAGCCAGCAGCACCGTTTTCATGTTAAGATAGTGAAGCGTCTTCACCAAAGCTCCGGTCATTGAGGTCTTTCCTGTTCCGGCGTAGCCGTTGAGCAGAAACACCGAGTCGCTCGGAGAGGTGAGGCAGAATCGGGCGAAAGCGGCAATGAGGGTAGTCTGCGCCTCATTCGGGGCGTAGTCGAGGAAACCCAGCATCAGTTCACCGAATTTCATCAGGTGCGGATCAGATTTGATGTCGCTGCTCATAGCCATTGCCCGATTCTGCAAAACGTGTCAGCCGGATTATTCGATTACCACCTTGCGCGAAGCATTGCCCGAGCGCACGATGTAGATGCCCGGTGCGAGCTGAGGCATTGAGCCGGTGAAGCTGCAAACCGTCTTTCCGGTGATGTCGTAGACCGTGCCGCCACAGTTGCTGTCGCCAAATACTGCATCTACAGCACCCTTGTTCTTGTCCATGAAGAGGGCGATGCTTGCCACGTCGGTGTAGAAATTGGCTGTCTGCGTGAAGTCAAATTTCGTGTCGCCATTGTAGGTGGCGAGGCAGTTGGGCTTTTGCAGGTCTTGGTAGGCGTAGAAGAAGATTCCTTTTCGTGAGCGTCCGCCCACATATTCCACCATCACGCAAAGGTTGCCGCCGGTGTATTCAAACGGCACATCGAAAGTGGCTGATGTCGACTCCACGCCTTGCGGCAGAACGAGAGAGCCGTCGAACACTTGTGTGAACTCCTCCATAGGAATGAGCGTGCCGTCGGCGAAGCGAGATAGATTTTCACCTCAATTGGGTCGACGGCGTAAGCAATATAGTAAGGATAGCTGATTGCCGAAATCTTGCCGCCTTCGCTCACCTTGATGCTGTCGGCGTGATAGATGGTCTGCGTCATGCTGTATGCCGAGCGCAAATCCACCGGAGTGTAGCCAATCATGCGGTTGTTGAGGGTCAGGTCGACCCATTCGCCGCCGTCGAGCACTGTGATGCTTATAGGCTCTGTGGCATTGTTGTCGGGGTTGGCATCACCCTCAATTTCCACCACGGCACGCATGGCAATTGTTGCGGCAGCGGCAGGCGACCAGGTAATGGTGATGTCGGCAGAAGTTTGCGGCTCAATCACCACATCGGGCTGCGCAGAGAGCAGAGTCACATTGTTCTCGTCGACGAGGCGCACGGTGTAGCCTTTTGCGGCAGTTGCGCCATTGTTCTTGATTGTCACGGTGTAGTCGGTGGGCGTGTCGACCGATGGGGAGTTGCTGCCTGTGATGCTCACTGCCTCAAGTTCGGTGTCGACGAGCTGTTCCACGGCGATGAATGAGAACGAAGCCGACACGGCATTGGTCACATGGAATCCGAAGCAATAGTCGCCCGAAGCGTCAACAGTAACGAGTTCGGTGTTGTAGTACCACGTCATTTCGTGCCCGAAGTCGGTGTAGGAAGCAAGTACGCGGTTTTGGGCATCTACGGTGGCGTTGCTGCCCATTGTCACCTGGAAGTTGAGCGGGAACAGTGCACCGAGCGTGCGCACCTGATAGTGTAGTGCGTAGGAAACGCCTGCCTCAAGATGAATTGGCGAAGAGACGAGCCAGTCGTCGGCGGGCACTTCAGGACCAAGCTCACGGTCGGGGAAGAATTTCATGAACCACTCGCCGTTAGCCGAAGTCGTGGCGCGGAAGAAGGTCTGTCCGTCGTTGTCGGCATCGATTACGGTCCAAAGACGCTCCATTTCGGCGGTTGAGAAGTCGCAGGAATAGGGGACGTTGAGAGCCGGACCCGAAACCACCACATTCGAAGCTGTGCCGTAGCCCTTTCCGTCGGCATTGGCGGCAGTTACCGAATAGTAGTAGCCTGCTGTGGCGGTGATGGTGTTGTCGGTGAGCGAAGTTGCGGTAGTGGCTGAAGCAATGCGCTTTCCGTCGGGGTAGCGAACTACATCGTAGGTGAATGATGAGGTGTCGAGCCAGCCTCCGTTGAGTCCGGCTACGGGAGCACTCCACGAGAGGCTGATGTCGTAGCCTTCGCCGGTGCGCGCAGCCTTGAGGTTCTGCACCGAAGCAGGACGGTCGTGACCGACAAACACTGCTGCGGCGTAGGTGGCATCGCCGTTTCCGGCATCGTTGCGTGCCACTATATTATATGTCACGAGTGCGTTGGCACTCACTGCGTCGGTGTATTCGCCGGTGCTGCCCGGCTCTACATCGGTGAGTGTGGCCACGAGTGCGTCGTTGCGGTAAATCTCGATGGTGATATTTGAGCTGAGTGCTTCACCTCCCACGTTTTTGGCAGGATTCAGCCAAGTGAGAGTAGCCGACTGTGCACCACCGGCATCGGGAGTGACTGTTAGGTTCTCCACTTGTCCGGGAGCGTTACGGTCGAGAGGATTTGGGTCGATGAACAGACCCACCAGCTCCTCGTTGTGCGGCATCTTTGCCGCTTTCTCGAAAGTTGTCATCTCCTCGCCGATTGTGAAGCGTCCGAGGAAGCCGTTGGGCAGCGGATTGCCGAGATAGTCGGCAGTGGCATAGAATCCGGTCCAGTAGAGGCGACCGTCGATGGGATTGAACTCAGCCGACTGCACGGCAGTGGGTGTGATGCCGGTTTCGCACACAACGTCGCCCGGACGGCCCGACACCTTCTGAATATCCCAAAGCATACCCTGGTCGGAGATGGCATAGATGTTTCCCTCAGGCGAAGCCGACAGTGTTAGCAGGTTGAGGTTGTCGATTTGACGGATGAGGGTTGCCTTGCCCGTAGTGACATCGAATGTGAAGAAGCCGAGCGGAATTTCGAGATTCTGGTCTTCGTCGACAGTTCCGGCATCAATGATGTAGGCGAGGGCATACACATTGCCCGTGGTGGCATCGTAGGTCATGTCGTAGAAAAGCAGACCGCCCTCGTAGGAGAACAAGTCATATTCCACCACGGTCGACAGTTCGTGAGTGTCGATGTTGAGCTTTATCAGGCGGTAGGGTACCATGTGGTCGTCGGAGTCGATGAGGTAGTAGTTGCGCCCGACGCACACTCCCGAGCGGAAGTAGTGCCCTTCGAGCGACATCTCCTCGCGGATTTCCTGGGGGTTGTCGAGGTCAAACGAAACTAATGCCGGCTGGTTTTCCGAGGCATTTTCAGCCCACATTCTGATAGCGTAGGCACGATTGACAGTTTGTGCTCCGGCGAGCATTGCCACCAGAGCAAATAATGATAGTAGTATGGTTTTTTTCATGAAATTTTGATGATTTTTGCTGCAAAATTACACATAAAGTGCGAAACTACAACATCAAAAGTGTAAAAACAGCCTTTTTGTCGGCAGTTATCACAGAAAAGTGAGTTGTGGCGAGGCGAATGGTTAAGCCGGGTTAAAAAGGTGACGATTAACAGGTTGAAAAATGCATACAGTAATAAATATTCATTTTTCAGCGATTTTTTCTTGGCAGAATAAGCGTGTACGGTAATAAATATTCACCTTTGACATTTTTTTCTTGGCAGATTAAATTTATTGAAGTAACTTTGCGGCGTGATATTAGCAGGCTTATTGCTTGCATATCATCGTGCGTAATCAGTATTAGCACCGTTGTGACAAAAATCGGTAGATTCAGAGACTTTTTCAAGCCATATCTATTGGAATAATATCAATTTGATTCACAGGTATTTGCAGCATTGTAGGAAATTTACTTTTGTTTAATTAAATAAATGTTTTTATGAAAAAGTTTTACTCATTTTTGCTTTTAGCAGTTGCAGGCTTGCTGTCGTTCGCGGCAAGTGCGCAAGTGAACATTACAATTAAGGTCGACGACCCAAGCAAGGTGGTCGTTTCTACCGGTTATGGCGAGGCAACACCTCTTGAACTTGTTGCCGGAGAGAACCCAATTACTGTAAATTCTTATGAGCAGATTAATTTCGAAGCTGTCGATGGTTATCTGCTCGATAAGGTTATGTGGGGTGGCTATGTACTCACGAGCCGTGCTAAGTCGGACTTCATAATGGTTTATCCTGAACATGAAGGAAAAGTGATCGACATCACCACAATCGCCGAAGCTGATGCGTTTACAGGCACATTCTATGTCAATGTCGACGATCCTTCAGTCGTAAAGATGGTATTCTTCAATTCTTACCGTGCTTATACACTCAGCGAGGGTGAGAACACCGTTAAATTCGACCCTGAATATGAAACTGTCGTAGCTTTTGGTCATTCCGAATATCCTAAAACGCTTTACAGTGTTACAAGAAACGGTGAGGCTGTACCTTATGAATACGGACAATTTGCTTCTGAGATTGCCGATGGCGATGTATTTAATGTTCAGGCTAACTTCCCCGAGGAGAAGTATCCTATCAGCTTCGTTCTTCCCGAGGGCTGTGAGGATGTTATCTCAAGCGCAAATATTGACGGTACTCCGGTAGAGAATCCGGGTGCAGGCTTTGAGGTACAGGCCGGTTCGCTGGTTCAAATTGAGTTCAATGTGGGAAAATACTGTGTAGAGTCGGTTACTTATAATGGCGAGTTCAAGCCACAGACCAGCTATTTGCAGTTTGTTGCTACAGAGGCAGCTGAAATTGCAGTTGCCGCTTACGCCTACAGCACATTCAACATCACCGTCGACGTTGACTATCCTGAGCACATCACATTCTATCGCGGCTACGCAGCACAGGAGGACGTTGTGGAACTTGCAAGCGGTGTCAATGTGGTTGAGATTTCTGAGAACAACACAAGTGCAGTTATCGTAAGAGACCCTGCATACTACTACATCACAATCACCGAGAAAGCAGAGACACCCACCGACTAAGCCTCCCCAATTTCGCTCTATGACCTTAAAGAAGGTGACGAAATAGTAATCCGTACGGCTGAGATCATTCGTGACAAGAATTTCGTTTACTATATCGACAATATGGAGGCTGCTCCCACTATGTATTTCTCCTTCCAGCGTTCCGACTACAGCATGCCTGAGGTTGCTACCGGCTACAATGTAGTTCCGTTCTGCGATGCCGACAACGACTTCTATTTCGGTTGGTCTGGTT
>CAMFSS010000070.1 GCA_945983195.1 uncultured Prevotellaceae bacterium
TTTCTTGTATTCGCTGATGAGGCTCTTGTCAAGCGATACCGGTGCGTCGACTGCAAACTCATAGAGTCCGTACTCAATGTATTGCGACTTAATGGAGTCTGGCAGCATCAGGTTTGTGGCATTGTAGGTGGTAGCGCCGAGCACATCATTGCGGTTGAAGTAGTCGGTGGGGTCGAATGACGATGTCAATCCCGAAGGCAGAGCCTTGTTGAGGCGGTAGATGGTGGTGCGCATAGGCATCACAGAGTCGCCGGTAAAGCCTCCCGCCGGGATGTCGAAAACAAATTTGCAGGAGTCGATGTCGTCAACCGTCACGCCAGTTGTGTCGATCATCGATGTGGGCATGAATTGTGTGACCACATCGCTCGAAAGTTCGCCATAATTGTCGGCATTTATCACTCCAAGCATCTTCGTGATGGTGCGTGAGGGTATTTCAGAATTTTCCACCACGCGTCCGGTAACGGTGAAAGACGAGTCGGCAATAACGTCGAGTACGGTATCGGTGATTGATGAGCCCACGTTGTTGTCGCCGCACGAAAAGAGTGATGCCATGAGCATCAGTGATGCAACGAATGTGGCGAAATGTCGGTTGGTCATAACTGTCTGAGAGTAGTGTATTGGGGAAAAATGAGTGTTAAAGCGATTTGTAGAATTCGGCGTATGCGTCGATGTAGTTGTCCGGCTCCTGATAGGGGAGGAACGGCTTTCCTGACTGCTTGACGAATTCGATAATTTCGGGATTAATCTCCTTGCTGTATTGAATTACGCCGTCGCAGTGTGCTATGGCGAGCTTTTCGAGCATGGTGGCGTCGACATCCTTGCCCATAATTGGCTTCACGTCTTTTGCTGCGATTCCGTCCATCTTGAGTTTCTCGCCGAGGCGGTTGCATAGCGGAGCCGGTGGCATCTCATCGTAGAGAGAGTACACCACCTTTGAGTGCATGAATGCCGGATCCTCGTTGTAGATTTGCTTGATGTAGAGTGCAGTGAGAGCTGTTATCCAGCCGTGGCAGTGAATCACGTCGGGTTCCCAGCGGAGCTTCTTCACAGTTTCGAGTGCACCGCGAATGAAGAAAATGGAACGCTCGTCGTTGTCGTCGGGCGAGCTGACGGTTTCCAACTCTTTCACTATGTTGCGCTGGAAATAGTCGTCGTTGTAGATGAAATAGACCTGCATACGGGCAGGCAGCATGGTTGCAACTTTGATAATCAGCGGATGGTCGGTATCGTCGATTATCAAGTTCATGCCCGAGAGGCGAATTACCTCATGGAGCTGGTTGCGCCGCTCATTGATGCTGCCATATTTTGGCATAAATGTGCGCACTTCGATGCCACGTTCCTGAATTCCTACGGGGAGGTCGTGTCCGATAGTTGCCAACTGAGAGTCGGGGAGATAAGGGGCAATTTCTTGAGATAAAAACAATACTTTATTCACATCCATGATTTTGATACTAAAAATGTCGTAGTCATTTGCGTGCAAGCACTTTGAGGTGAATGGTGATAAAACCGCCTACGAGTGCTATTTAGCAAAAACTTCTGCAAAGATACTAATTTTTTTGCGAATAATCGGGATTAAGTTCCACGAAAGTTAATGATTTAAGGAAATATCGCTATTCCGGTTACTGATTTAACACTTTGGGTGGCACTTTACCATTTTCAGAAGATGCGCGACGGCAGTTTTCTTGGTGGCTGCCGGTCATTTCAGCAGCAGTGTGGAAATGTTGCAGTCGAGGTAGGGGTGCAGTGGAAGTTCGCCCGATTTTGGTGCTTCGGTGACCATCACATTGTGGGCATCGAAGATGCGGCGGGCATTTTGCATGAAAAGGTTGAATGCCTGGCGGGAATCGGGGCGAATGAGGTCGGCACGGTGCGCAGGAATCAACTGGTAGTTGGTGGGATCGGCTTCGGGTGTGTCGTATGAAGTAGATTTTGCCTGGCGCAGCGGCTTCTGGCAGAAGAAGAGCCGGTAGGAGGCTGTGATTGATTTCACTTGTCCGGCTTGAGTGGTGATTCCGACAAGCACCATTGCTCCTCCACGGCTGTCGTCGCCGTTCTGGTTGGATATGAAATTTCCCATTGAGTACACAAGCAGCACATCTTTGTTGTAGCGTTGGCTATGGCGTATCTCCATCGGCTCGATAACGTGCGGATGTCCGCCGATAATAAGGTCCACACCCTTTTCCTCCACAAGCCAGTGGGCAAGCGAGCGTTGCGACTCCACGGGCAGTAGCTGATACTCTATGCCCCAGTGAAGGTTGACGCACACCACCTGCGCACCACGCTGGCGGGCTGTGTCGATGTCGGCACTGATGCGCGTGCGGTCGATGTAGTTGACTGCCACCGTGCCTTGAATCGGTATTCCGTTAGTGCCGTATGTGTAGCTTAGCATAGCGATGCGCACACCTTTCACGTCGACAATCATCGGCGATGTCTCTTCGCGGTGCTTCCGCGAGAGGAAAGTGCCGGTGTGTGGTATGCCGAGATCATCGAGGGTGGAAATGGTGCGGCGCAGACCGGCATCGCGGCGGTCGAGGCAGTGATTGTTGGCAGTGAGCAGCAAGTCGAAGCCGCTGTCGCGAAGCTGGCGGGCAAAGTCGTCGGGGGCACTGAATGCAGGGTAGCCCGAATATGGTTCACCTCCGAGCGGACACTCCAAGTTGACTACTGCATAGTCGGTACCCTTTATTTCGTCCTCAAGCAGAGCGAAGCAGGAGGAGTAGTCGAATGAGCCGTCGGAGCGTCGGGCGGCATTGATTTGCGGACCGTGCTGCATGGCATCGCCTGCAAAGAGCAAAGAAATCTCCTGCTCACCCCACACCGAATGGAGGAGTGAGAGCAGGAGAATCAATATTGTGCCTAAAGAGGTCATTTTTCAACATGAAATCCCACTTAGTACACTGTGTGCTGTGCTGCAAGCAAAGTGTTGCGCATGAGCGACACAATTGTCATGGGACCGACACCACCGGGAACAGGAGTGATGAACGCGCACTTCGGGGCAACATTGTCGAAGTCGACATCGCCACGGAGCTTCCAGCCACTCTTTGTGAGGGTTGAGGGTACGCGGGTGGTGCCTACGTCGATTACTGTGGCACCCTCCTTTACCATGTCGTCGGTGACAAAGCCGGGCTGTCCGAGCGCGGCAATGATTATGTCGGCATTGCGGCAGATCTCCTTGATGTTATTGGTGTGGCTGTGGCACACTGTGACTGTGGCATCGCCCGGAATTGCTTTTTGCATCATGAGCGAAGCCACTGGCTTGCCCACAATGTTGCTGCGGCCGAGCACCACGCAGTTGGCACCCTTGGTGGGCACATTGTAGCGGCGGAGTAGCTCAATGATTCCTGCCGGTGTTGCCGAGAGGAAGCAAGGCAGGCCGATTGACATGCGACCCACATTGATGGGGTGGAAGCCGTCGACATCTTTGCGGTAATCGATAGCCTCAATTATTTTTTGCTCAGATATGTGCTTTGGCAATGGCAATTGCACGATGAAACCGTCGATGTCGGCATCGGCATTGAGGCTGTCGATAGTGTCGAGAAGCTGCTGCTCGGTCACGTCGTCCTCAAAGCGTATGAGGGTCGACTTGAATCCGCACTGCTCGCAAGCCTTCACTTTGTGAGCCACGTAGGTTTCGCTTCCGCCGTCGTGTCCCACGAGTACGGCGGCAAGGTGCGGGCGTTTTTTGCCTTCGCCCACCATCTTTTCCACCTCGGCAGCAATTTCAGCCTTGATGGTATCGGCAATTTTCTTTCCGTCGATTAATTCCATTGTCGTCAAGATTTAGTGTTTATTTACGGCGCATACCGCGCATCATCTTCATTGGGTTCTTCATTGTGGCGGCAAACTTCATCATTTTGCGCGTCTCGCTGAACTGCTTCAGCAGGCGGTTGACCTCCTGAATCGAGGTGCCGCTACCCTTGGCGATGCGCTGGCGGCGGCTGCCGTTGATTGCATCGGGATTGGCTCTCTCATAGGGAGTCATGGAGTAGATGATAGCCTCAATGCTCTTGAATGCGTTGTCGTCGATGTCGATATCCTTGATCACCTTGTTCACGCCGGGAATCATCGAAGCAAGGTCTTTGAGATTACCCATCTTCTTGATCGAACCGATTTGCGTGAGGAAGTCGTTGAAGTCAAATTGGTTTTTGGCTATCTTCTTCTGGAGTCGCTTAGCCTCTTCCTCGTCGTACTGCTGCTGCATACGCTCAACAAACGACACGATGTCGCCCATACCGAGTATGCGGTCAGCCATACCGGCTGGACGGAACGGGTCGATGGCATCGAGCTTTTCGCCTGTACCGACAAACTTGATAGGCTTGTCGACAACGGTGCGGATGGAGAGTGCTGCACCACCACGGGTGTCACCGTCGAGCTTGGTGAGGACAACGCCGTCGAAATCGAGGCGGTCGTTGAACTCCTTGGCTGTGTTTACGGCATCTTGACCCGTCATTGCATCGACGACAAATAGCGTCTCAGTGGGGTTTACAGCCTTCTTGATGGCTTCAATCTCCTGCATCATCTGCTCGTCGACGGCAAGACGTCCGGCAGTATCTATGATTACGAGGTCGTAGTTGTTGCGCTTAGCCTCGTCGATTGCGTGGAGTGCAATTTCAATGGGGTTCTTGCTCTCAGGCTCGGAGTAGACGGGCACGGCAATCTGCTCGCCAAGCACGCGGAGCTGTTCGATAGCGGCAGGACGATACACGTCGCACGCCACGAGCAACGGACGCTTGCCCTTCTCGCTCTTTAGCTTTCGCGCAAGTTTACCTGAGAAAGTGGTCTTACCTGAACCTTGCAGACCCGACATGAGAATAATGGCAGGCTTGCCGTCGATTTTGAACTCGGCTTGCTCGCCACCCATGAGCAGAGCCAGCTCATCGTGCACGATTTTCACCATCAGTTCACTTGGCTTCAGGGCGTTGATAACGTCCTGACCCATAGCCTTAGCTTTCACGGTGTCGGTGAATTGCTTGGCGACCTTATAGTTGACGTCGGCATCGAGCAAAGCTCGGCGCACTTCCTTCAGAGTCTCGGCAACATTGATTTCAGTGATTTTGCCTTGACCTTTTAATACCTTAAATGAGCGTTCAAGTTTTTCGCTTATATTTTCAAACATCGTGTGTATGTTGTTGTCGGTTTGTAATCAAAAAAATTCTACCGGAGCCTTGTGCGGTGGTAGCTGAGAGCCTTACTTAATCAGCCGGTTTGTTGCAGTGTCGGGGAATACTACCGCCGGCTTGAAGCTTTTGGCTTCCTCAAAGTCCATAATGGCGTATGCCATGATAATAACGATGTCGCCGGGCTGCACCTTTCGCGCAGCAGCTCCATTGAGGCATACTACGCCCGAGCCGCGCTCACCGGGGATAACGTAGGTGTCGAGGCGCTCGCCGTTGTTGTTGTCGACGATGTAAACGCGCTCACCGGCAATAATGTTGGCTGCGTCCATCAAGTCCTGGTCGATGGTGATGCTGCCGATGTAGTTGAGGTTTGCCTCAGTGACGGTGACGCGGTGGATTTTCGATTTTACTACTTGTATCTGCATCTCTTCTCGTTTGCGCTATGGCTGCTATGAAGTGAGTTACTTTGTTGTTGCTAAAATCCTGAATGTTCGCGGTCGTGCTATTGCTTGCCGTTGAAGTAGGTGATGTTGTCTATCAGACGCACATCTCCACAGTACAATGTGATGCTCCCTACGGCGTAGTCGGTGGCGCTCCTATTGTCGATGGGCTGCATGGTGATGCCGTCTACAATCTGGTAGTATTCCACCTCCATGGCATCGTAGGCGTTAATGCCGTCGACCACCATCTTCGCCGTTGCCTCCACAGAGTGGCTCTTTGCGAATGCAAGGCTCTCACGGAGCATACGGTAGATGTTTGGGGCAACTGCACGGTTCTCAGGTGTGAGGCGCACATTGCGGCTGCTCTTTGCAAGACCGTCGGCCTCGCGAATGATTGGGCAAGGCACAATTTCGAGCTTGAAGCCGAGCTGGCGCACCATTTCGCGTATTACGGCAATCTGCTGGAAATCCTTCTCACCGAAGTAGGCACGGTCGGGCTCGACCATCATGAACAGCTTGCTCACAATCTGGGCTACACCGTTGAAGTGACCTGGACGCATAGGACCTTCCATCACTTCAGCAACGGGTCCGAGGTTGAACACGCGCGTGTCGGGCTCGGGATAGACCTCCTCCACCGATGGCATGAACACCACATCACAGCCGGCAGCTTCAAGCAGAGCCTTGTCGGCCTCCTCAGTGCGGGGATAGGTGCGGAGATCCTCTTTATTGTTGAATTGGGTGGGGTTGACGAATACGCTCACCACCACCACGTCGTTCTCTTTGCGGCAGCGGTCGACAAGTGACTTGTGACCTTCGTGAAGGGCACCCATCGTAGGCACCAAGCCCACCGATTTGCCTGCCTCACGGGCAGATTTCACTGCGCTTTTCAGCTCTTTTACAGTATTGACAGTTAGCATTGCTATTTGCATATTATTGTGGACTCGCGAAGGAGTGCCACTGCTTGTTTAACATTGCAGGCACACACATTCGCGTACCCACTAAAAAAACTTTGCAAAGTAAATACATATTTGTCAATTACACAAATATCAAGCCCTTTTTCCAAAAAATTCCCTCAAAAATACCCTGTAAAAGCCAATTGATGAAGTCACAGGCATTGAGTATCAATTAGGGGGTATTGTAGTGCTTGGACAGAAACACAATGGGTAGATCGCATTAATTTCAGCAAGCAAAAAGTGCTGAAAGTGGTCGCGGAGGTGCTGATTTTTGACTCTCCGCGACCACTTTCATGAAAAAAACTGCATTTCAGCCACCTGCTTTCTAAAGTCAAAAAATGAATTATAGTCAGATTATCAAGCCTTATTCAGATAGTCGAGATAAATAACGTCAGTTCAATTGCAACTAATTTTTCTCTATGTGATTCCATTGTGGTAAATAGCTGTATTTTTAAGGAAAATGTGTATATTTGCGGATATAAATGTGATGGTTATGAAGAAGACGGTGTTTTTTATTGCGGTGTGTTGCTTGGCATTGATGCAAGTGGCTGTGGCACAGACTACGACGTGGACGATGTCGACGATACAAGTTGGCGGTTCTGCGCCCGGATCAGGACGTGCCGAGGTGTTGAGGCAGCGTATACTTTTAGGCGATACGTCGCAGGTGATGGTGGTAGCTCATCGCGGCGACTGGCGCTATGCCCCCGAAAATTCGCTTGAAGCCATACGCCACTCGATAGAGGTGGGTGTTGACGTGGTGGAAATCGACCTGCAACTCACCAAGGACAGCGTGCTGATTGTGATGCACGATGCGAAACTCGACCGCACTACCACCGGCAAGGGGCGCGTGTGCGACTGGACTCTCGACTCGATTCGCACTCTGCGGCTGAAAAGCGGCTGTGGAATACGCACCAAGTGCCGTGTGCCTACCCTTGAAGAGGCTCTCATTGAGGCAAAGGGCAAGGTGCTTGTGAATCTCGACAAAGCCGACCGCTATTTCGACTTGCTTGTTCCGATTCTTGAAAAGACAGGAACGGTGCGGCAAATCATTATGAAAGGAAAGCTGCCGGCAAGTGATGTGAAAAGCCGATATGGCAAATATCTGCATAAAGTAATGTATATGCCAATAGTGAATCTCGACAAGCCTGATGCAACGACGCTGATTGCCGGCTACCGCAGCGAATTGCAGCCTCCTGCTTACGAAATGTGCTATCCGAGTGACAACATGGTGGATTTGCCCAAACGGTTGAAGCATGAACTTCGGGGTGAGGCTCTGCTCTGGTACAACACTTTGTGGGATACGCTGTGTGGCGGTCATGACGACGACCTTGCACTCACCGACTGCGATGCCTCTTATGGATTCCTGATTGATACTCTTGGAGCACGAATCATTCAGACCGACCGTGCCGAGCATCTGCTGCGCTATTTGCGGCAGCGGAATCTGCATGACTGATGGAACAAGGAAAAAGCGCGGAACACATTGAGTGGATTCCGCGCTTTTCTTGTCGCTTTGCTCGACTGCATTGGGGGGATTAGCCCTCAGTGATTGCTCCGCTGGGGCAAACCTCAGCGCAAGAGCCGCAGCTGATGCAAACATCGGGGTCGATTGAATACTTGTCGCCCTCAGAGATTGCACCTGTCGGGCATGCGCTTTGGCATGTTCCACATGCTACGCAGTCTTCACCTATTACGTATGCCATAGTAGTATAAAAAATTATTTAGTTAAACTTATTCCGTGCAAATGTAGTGTTTTTTCCCGAACAATTATGCCTATTGCTCCAAAAAAATTATATATTTTTGCAATAAAATTATAGTTACAGCAATGGAAGCACCACTTTTCAGCATAATTACCATCACATTCAACGCAGCCGATGTGCTCCGCTACACGCTGCAAAGCGTTGTGCAGCAGTCGTGCACCGATTTTGAGCATCTGATTATCGACGGAGCATCACGCGACGACACCGTGGCGATTGCCCGTGAAGAGGGTGTGGAGGGAATCAAGATTTATTCTGAGCCCGACAAGGGGCTTTACGATGCGATGAACAAGGGCATAGCCCGCGCCACGGGCCGCTATCTCATCTTTCTGAATGCCGGCGATGCGTTTGCCACCCCACATTCGCTGAAGCGGCTTGCCGATGCTGCCATTGCCAATCCCGACATCATCTACGGACAGACGCAGCTTGTCGACGCCACGCGCACGGTGGTGGGAATGCGTCACCTCACCGCACCAAAGGAGCTGACTGCCGACAGTTTCAAGCACGGTATGCTGGTGTGCCACCAGGCATTTGTGGCTCGCCGCGCCATAGTTCCAACCTACGACCTCACTTACCGCTTCTCAGCCGATTACGAGTGGTGCATACGCTGCCTGCAACGCTCGCAGCGCAATGCCTGCGTTGGCGCTGAGCCGCTTATCGGCTAGCTCACGGCAGTGCTGACAGCGAGGCAGCAC
>CAMFSS010000071.1 GCA_945983195.1 uncultured Prevotellaceae bacterium
GAACCGTCTGGAAGATATTGCTGTGTTACGCAGGGCTGTGGACGCAGGCGGCAAATGGGGCGCGAATGCATGAGCCTTCCATGATGGTGGCATCACGGCCAATGTAGATGGGACCTGCGGTGACATTGAGTGTGACACCTTCGACCGTAGCACCTTCCTCGACGAAAATCTTGGGAGTTCCGTCGTCGAAAGTGGGGCAGCCTATGACGAGATTAGAGTCGCTAAGCGGCTGTGATGTGCGGTTGGCTGTGATTCGGCGGAAGTCGTCGAGCATCACTTCGCCATTCAAGAGGAAGATATCGTAGAGCCAGAAAATCTTCTTGATTTTGCCATGGAAAGTGGTGGTTAAGTCGAACGCGTGCTTGTCGAAACACTCTTTAGAGCCGCGGAACGCCAGCAGAGAGTCGTCGGCAACGAGAGCTTCGCCCGGATTGAGCGACTCGACAGCCACGGCAAGCTCCTTGGTGGGAATGACGTGACCGGCAACGAATATGTTGTCGTCGGTGAAAGTTGTGGGGAATTTGTCCCTGAGATATGGCACTGTGAGTGGCGAGAGGGCAGCGTCGGGGAGAAGTGCCTGCCATTTCTCGAAGATGGTGTCGATGCCAATGCGTATGTGCGATACGGGGCGAGTGTAAGTGATAGGGAGGAGGTTGTCGCGCACGTCGGGCGCGTCGAAAACTACGATATTTTTCATAAAGCTCATGAATGAAGTTCTTGAATTTTTGGTGCAAATTTACACATAATCTGTGAAATACGGTTTTCTGAAGTTGTAAAAAATGAGACGATGATGATTGTGTAAGGATAAATTGATGCATAGTAATGGGAAAAATGCTTTTTGGTTGGTCGTGTTTGTGAAATAAATATTAATTTTGCGGTCGGAAACAAACAGATGTAATTAATTTGTTATGGAATTCAAGGAACTTGACATTAAAGGTGTGTGGCTGATTCAGCCAAAGCGCTATGGCGATGCCCGAGGCTACTTCTGTGAGACATTCAAGCAGGGAGAATTTGAGCGTCACATTGGCAGGGTCAGCTTTGTGCAGGACAATGAGTCGATGTCGGTGCGCGGTGTGCTCCGCGGACTTCACTTCCAGCGAGGCGAATGGAGCCAGGCAAAACTGGTGCGTGTCTCGGCAGGCAGAGTGCTCGATGTGGCAGTGGACCTCAGAGGCGGCTCACCCACATACGGAAAACACGTGGCTGTGGAACTTAGCAGCGAGAACGGAAATCAGATTTTCATTCCGCGCGGCTTTGCACATGGCTTTGCAGTGCTCAGTGAAGAGGCGCAATTCCAGTATAAGGTGGACAACGTGTATGCTCCGCAGAGCGAGGTGACGCTGCGCTTCGACGACCCGGCACTGGGCATCGACTGGAAGATTCCGCGCAGTGAGATGAAGCTGTCGGAGAAGGACACAAGAGGTATGTCATTTTCGGAGATAGAGCCATTCTGAAGATTGTCGGAGCCGAGTGAACGCTGACAGAAGAGGCTAAACAGGCGTTGGAATATAAAAAAGTATTAAAATTTAGCATAAGCATTGCAGATTCGGCAGTTTTTAATTAATTTTACACTGGAGAAACTGCATAGAGTTGCGAAGCTTGCCTGAATGAGCAAAAGCTGAGCAGCCGGCAGCCCCCTTAATAGTACGAAATTAAAAGAACATAACTATTACGATAAAAAATAGAAGAATTATGGTTTATTCACATGAAGTACAGGAAATGTGCTGCGACAAGAAGGGCGCTAACCACCCAGCAGCTCCAATACCAGAGGAGGGAAAATTGGTTAGATCGAAAGAAATCAAGGACGTATCGGGCTTGACACACGGAATCGGCTGGTGTGCACCACAGCAGGGTGCCTGCAAGCTGACACTCAACGTGAAGGAAGGTATCATTCAAGAGGCACTTGTTGAGACCATCGGCTGCTCGGGTATGACCCACTCAGCCGCAATGGCATCGGAGATACTTCCCGGCAAGACCATTCTTGAGGCACTTAACACCGACCTTGTGTGTGATGCAATCAACACAGCAATGCGCGAGCTGTTCTTGCAGATTGTGTACGGACGCACTCAGTCGGCATTCTCAGAGGGTGGCCTCGTAATCGGCGCATCGCTTGAGGACCTTGGCAAGGGACTCCGCAGCCAGGTAGGAACAATGTTCGGAACATTGGCAAAGGGCCCGCGCTACCTTGAGATGGCAGAGGGCTACTGCACCCGCATGGCACTCGACGAGAACAACGAGGTGATCGGCTATGAGTTCCTCCACCTTGGCAAGTTCACCGACTTCTTGAAGAAGGGCGAGACCCCCGAGGCAGCATTAGAGAAAGCAAAAGGCCACTACGGACGCTTCGAGGAGGCCGCAAAATACATTGACCCACGTAAAGAATAATAAGAGGAGGAAAAGATTATGGCATTAAGAGAAGTAAAATTTGAGTCTCAAGATCGTCGCATCAAGCAGATTGTCGCTGCATTGAATGAGTACGGAATCAAAGACATTGAGGAAGCTAACAAAATTTGCGAGGAAGCCGGTATCGATCCTTATCTCACATGCGAGGAGACACAGCCCATCTGCTTTGAGAATGCAAAGTGGGCATACGTGGTAGGCGCAGCCATCGCAATCAAGAAGGGTTGCAAGAATGCAGCTGATGCAGCCGAGGCAATCGGTATAGGCTTGCAGTCGTTCTGCATACCCGGTTCGGTAGCTGACGACCGTAAGGTGGGTCTTGGACACGGCAACCTTGCTGCACGCCTTCTGCGTGAGGAGACAAAGTGCTTCGCATTCTTGGCAGGTCACGAGTCGTTTGCAGCCGCTGAAGGAGCAATCAAGATTGCTGCAAAGGCCGACAAGGTTCGCAAAGAGCCGCTTCGCGTGATTCTTAACGGACTTGGCAAAGATGCAGCAAAGATTATTTCGCGCATCAATGGCTTCACATACGTTCAGACAGAGTTTGACTACTACACAGGCGAGCTGAAAGTGGTTAGCGAGACTCCGTACAGCAACGGACCGCGTGCCAAGGTGAAATGCTATGGCGCTGACGACGTGCGCGAGGGTGTAGCAGTGATGTGGAAAGAGGGCGTTGACGTTTCAATCACAGGAAACTCTACCAACCCGACACGTTTCCAGCACCCGGTAGCAGGAACCTACAAGAAGGAGCGCGTGCTCGCTGGCAAGCCCTACTTCTCAGTGGCATCGGGTGGCGGAACAGGCCGTACACTTCACCCCGACAACATGGCAGCAGGACCGGCATCATACGGTATGACCGATACACTTGGCCGTATGCACTCAGATGCACAGTTTGCAGGCTCTTCATCAGTGCCCGCACACGTGGAGATGATGGGCTTCCTCGGAATCGGCAACAACCCGATGGTAGGTTGTACGGTTGCCGTTGCCGTTGACGTAGCTACAGCACTCAGCAAGTAATCCTTTCGAAAATCGAAAGGCATTACCAACCGACAATAAAGAAAAACTCCCGTAGCCGACGAGTTATGGGAGTTTTCTTGATTTTATAACAAGCCGAGAGAACATCGGCGCAGGCTGCCTGATTGTGAGACACACAAGCCGACGGAGGCAGCGATGAATCCTTATAATTACAGAAATATGAAACACCGAAAAATACTTGCAATTATCGTGGCTGCCCTATTAATGCCAACGTTGACAAACGCCCAGGAGACGAGTGCCGAAGATGTGCCCGCATCACGACTCTATGTGGGTGCCGACTTGGGACTGAGGACCAACTTCATGCGTTTTTCAGACCTTGACAAGAAGATATATCCCGACCGCAACGCATCGCTTGGCACGGTGCTCGGCGTGTTTGCAGAATACGAGTGGGGGCGCGACCTGCACTATGCAATACGCCCGGAGCTGTCGTTTGCGCGCCGCGGCGGCAAACTCGGCGGCATCACCAAGGACATTTTTGGCGGCGGAAGCTACAACAGCTACACCTATTCGGCTGCGATAACCTATTTTGACATTCGAGTGCCGGTGATATACAATTTCATGAAGCCCGAAGGCCGCTGGCGTCCCTACGTGTATGCGGCACCATATTTGGGCTTTGCATCAGCCGGCCGCTTCAAGATGACCGGCAGCAACAACCAAGGCGGCTCGCACACCTACAAGGTGAATGCGTCGGGCGACAATGTGGCAAAGGCGCACTTCTCGCTGGCATTAGGAGCCGGTGTGAAATACTATTTCCCATTTATGGCGTGGAACAACGCCTATGTGGGCTTTGAGGTGTCGTATGACCACGGACTGACCGACACCTACAGCGGCGCAGAGAAAGACAGAAAGGCAAACACCGTGAATGATGCCATATTCAAACCATACAAGGTGAACGGCTCACGCAAGTTCTCAGGGCTTGAATTCAAATTTACATTCGGAATACCCATTGCCACATTCGGCAAGCAACGCCGCTCGCCCAGGGCAGTGCTGGTGGAGGAAGTGGAAGAGGAAGCCCCGGTGGTGACAAATGCCAATGAGCGCGTGACAAATGCCTTTGCCGGCACCAACTGCTACACCCGCGACGACATTATCGACATGATGGCACGCGGCGAATCGGTGGAAGGAACGACAATCTGCGCTGTGGACGACATCAACTTCGACTTCAACAGCAGCGACATACGCGAGGAATCCTACGGCTACCTGGACAAGCTCGCCTCGACCCTTGTGAGAATGAACGCGTATGTGGAGGTGAAGGGACACACCGACAATGTGGGCACTGATGAGGTGAACATGCGCATTTCACGACAGCGCGCAAAGGCTGTGCTCGACTATCTGGTGGAGCAGGGAGTGAACCCCAACAAAATCTCCTACAGCTTCTATGGCTCAAGCAGGCCGCTTGTGTCGAATGAAACTCTTGAAGGACGACGCATCAACCGCCGCGTGGAGGTGGAAATCTTGAAATAGTAAGCAGTTGTAAAAAAATATTGTAAGATTATGACGATTAAGAAGATATATACATTGTGGGCTGTGGCGGCACTTGCGCTCGGCTCGTGTGTGAGCGACCACGGACAGACAATTCCGTTGGAGCCGGACTCAACTCCAGGCGGCGATATTGCCCCGATTGACGGAATACCCAGCGATGCACTTGCTGGTTTCACAAATCCCCCATCGGTAAGCAAACCCACGGTGCCCATGCCCGATGTGGCATGGCGTGTGGTCGACGGACCTATGGGTGTGAAGATAGCTGAATTTGTGATGCCCGGACTGCGCTATCCATCGTCGGAAGAATGGATGAACTACCTTACCGGCACCGGCGGTGAAGCGGCGGTGAAGCAGGGTGTGTGGGTGTCGGTCGACGGCGATGCCAAGGGCTGCAAGGTGGTCAACAACTACAACGGTGAAGTGACAAAGCCTATCGACGTGGACATGGTGCTGCTTGTGAACAATTCGAACAATATGGGAGAGGCAGGCGACAAGTTCTACTTCGGGCTCGAAGACTTTGCCACAAAGATTGCCGGAAACAACATAGCAGCACGCTATGGCTGTGTGGGCTATGGCGGTGGAGAGAGCGTAAAGGGCGTAGACGGTGCGTGCAGTCTCACCGATGTTGCCTCGCTGAAAGCCTATTTGGGGCGCGAAGGAACCAGCGGCGTAACACGAACCAAGGGGTTTGCCGATGTCGATGAGCTTGAGCACCTCGCCCAGGCGCGCTTCCAGAATTGCGTTGGTGAGTGCGGTGTGGAGTCACTTAAAGACGCCGACGAGGCATTCACTTTCAGAACCAATGCCTATCGCATGTATCTGAATGTGACAGATGAGCCTAACCAGCCGGGAGGCGATGCACAGTGGTCGGTTGAGGCGGTGAAGTCGCAGGAGAAGTGGCCGGCAGGAAGCGGCACGATACACACGCTCTATTCGGGCTACAAGATGACAGAAAACGAAACCAACAGCTTTGAATTTCCGTGGCTTCTCAGCGACTACACAGGCGGATTTACCACCTACACCGACAGCAAGCTCACCGACGTGACGCTACAGACGCTGCCGGTGGTGGAGTCGATGCGCCGATTTGTAGTGATACGCATAGCCAAGGTGGAGAAATACATGGACGGAAAGGCACACGACGTGAAAATCACCGTCCAGTCGCTCGACGAGAAAATCAAGACTGAGAAAACCTACAAAGTGGTATTCGGCAGCCTGTAAGACTTGGCCTGCGGCTCAATGAGCAAAAACAATGCGAGGGTGTAACGAAGCGGTTTTTCGTTACACCCTCGCGTGTTGTATTCAGGAGTGAAAATATTACTTGAGGTGAGAGTTGAGATAGTTGATGACTTCGGGGATTACGATTGAATCGTAGTCGGTGCTGCCTCCCATCATCGAACCGAAGCTGCCTAGATTGTCGGCATTGAAGCCGTGGTTGGCACCCTCAATGGTGACAAGAGTAGCGTCGGGATAGGTTTCTACAGCCTTCTCAGAGTAGGATATTTTCACAATCATGTCGTTTGAACCGTGCAGGATAAGTACGTTCTTGGCAAAAGTGCCGATATTGGCATAGACATCGTAGCCTCGCATGGCGTTGCAGAATGCTTCGCTGTAGCCCATGCCCATACCGCCAAAGTCGCCCCAGCTTCCGCCGCCAAGACCACCGCCGAGGTTGCCAAAGTCGCCAAACTGGTCCATCAGTGCGATAAGGTCGGGAATGTTGAAGGCAGGATAGAACAAGATAAGGCCGGCAATGCCGAGCGAAGCGTCTTCGGCAGTGAGAGCCGAAACGAGGCCTCCGAGCGATGAGCCAAGCAAGCAGATTTTTTCGGGATCTATACCCTCCATTTGTTTAAGACAGGAAATTACGAGCTTCAAGTCGGCAACCTCGGTGAAAGGAGTCATCTCATCGGTGGTGCGTCCTGTGCTGCGGCTGTCGTCGCAGGCTCCGCAAAAGTCGAAAGCGTAGGCGCAGAAGCCGGCTTTCGCCACTGCAGTTGCTTAGGCGTTCATAGCGTCGGCGGTGGGCGAAGCACTGTGGGATTGAATCCCGGTGGGGAGCTTCACGTTGGCGCTCACGTTGCCGGGGCGGTACATTTTGCCGTAGATTGAAATGCCGTCGCCGTGGCACTTTTCTTCCCAAATCATAACATCGGAAGGCTCGTCGGGGTTGTCGTCAGAACTTCCCGGCAGGAACTCTATGTGGTCGATTTCACTAATATTATATGTGATAGCGTCGCCCGATTTAGGATAGATTACGACGCGCTGAGCCTGCAAGCCTGCTATGGCAAATGCCGTGGCTATGGAGATTGCTGCGAAACGTTTCATTGCTTGATAAGGAATTTTATGGTTGTGACATTTGTTTTCAAGATGTAGATGCCCGGGCTGAGAGTGGGCGAGGAGAAGCAGCCTGTGCCGTCGCACTGCGCGTTGCAGACGAGAATGCCTCCGGTTGAGAAAAGAGCAACATCGGAGTGGGGCAAAAGACCGCTGACGGAAATTGTGCCATTGCAAACACGCACCTTTGCCGAAGCGGCGACATCGGTCACGCTGCCTGTGGCTTCGGAGCTGAAGTCGAAGCGTGCAAAGTCGGTGAGAGGCAGAGCCACCTCGCTCGACTTGGCTGTGATTTTCATTTCTGTGTCGGAAAAGGCTACGTCGACCCCTTCGGCAAGGTCGAATTTCAGCACGCTGCCCGAAGCTGTGGTGACCACCACGGTGCGGCAGTCATCTTGCGCCGATGCCGAAGCAAAACAGCCACATATCGCACAGAAACACAATAGAATTGAAAATTTTGGTTTCATCGGATAATATAGTTTGTAGAATTAATGGTGCAAATGTAGCAAATATTGGTGTATTATCGACCTATTGCTATGGGAAAAATCGAGCGAATCGGCAATTTGCCAAATTTTACATTCAAATCAGGAGGAGAGTGTAGGCTGCCTGTCAAGCCGGCTGTGCCATTGCTGACTCACGGGCACATGAAAATGCGTGCCGGGAGCAATTTTTGCAAAATGTGAGGCTTTGTGAAAAAATGTGGAAAAAAGGGGCGAAAACATTTGGCAGTTAGCGAATTAGTTAGTATCTTTGCAAAGTTTTTAGGGCGATATTATACCCAATTCCGGGCATAATCGGTTGATTATGAGCGGAAAAGGGCGTAAATATTGCGGTCTATAAGACGTGAAAAGTAACAAGAAGTAATAATATTAATAAAAAGCAAAAAAAAGAACTAAGATGCCTACAATTCAACAATTGGTAAGAAAAGGCCGAGTAGCTTTGGAGGACAAGAGTAAGTCGCCTGCTTTGGATTCATGCCCGCAGCGTCGTGGCGTGTGTGTGCGTGTTTACACCACCACCCCAAAGAAGCCTAACTCTGCAATGCGTAAGGTTGCTCGTGTGAGACTGACAAACGGCAAAGAGGTTAACTCCTACATTCCCGGAGAGGGCCACAACTTGCAGGAGCACTCAATCGTGATGGTACGTGGCGGTCGTGTAAAGGACCTTCCTGGTGTACGTTATCACATCGTACGCGGTACCCTCGATACAGCAGGTGTAGCAGGTCGCACACAGCGTCGCTCAAAGTACGGAGCTAAGCGTCCGAAGGCAGGAGCAAAGAAGTAATCAGCCCCGGCAGCGGAAGCAAGACCAACTAAAAACCCCGGTGCTCAATTAGCACCAACCGCCGGAAGAGCAACTGGCAATCCGGCACAAACAACAAACAGAGAATAACAAAAAAGTTAAAAACTCGGTTTTTGATTTTATTGGAATTGAATATTA
>CAMFSS010000072.1 GCA_945983195.1 uncultured Prevotellaceae bacterium
ATTGTGCGGTCGGTGGTGTGCAGAGTCTTGGTCATGTGCATGATTTGCGCACGGAGCGGAGCCATTCCGGCACCACCACCTACCCAAATCATCTCCTTCTTCGAGTCGAAAATTGGGTGGAAGTCGCCGTAAGGTCCACTCATAATCACCTTGTCACCCGGTTTCAGCGTGAAGATATATGAAGATGCAATACCTGGCATCACATCTTGGAATCCCACTTGTGGCTTCGGCTTGAACGGCGGTGTTGCAATACGCACCGTGAGCATTATGCGGTCGCCTTCAGCGGGATAGTTTGCCATTGAGTATGCACGGATAGTCGGCTCGGTGTTCTTGCACTTGAGTGTAAACAGTCCGAATTTCTCCCATGCAGGAAGATATTCTGCTCCGATAGAGTCCTTGTCGATGTCGACGTTGTAGTCCATTTCATACTCAGGAATGCGAATCTGGGCATACGAACCCGGGACGAAGTTCATGTGCTCACCAGGAGGCAGTGCCACGATAAACTCCTTGATGAATGTAGCCACATTCTTGTTGGAGATAACCTCGCACTCCCACTCCTTGATTTCGAGCACGGAGTCGTCAACGGCAATCTTCATATCCTCTTTCACTTTCACCTGGCAGCCAAGTCGCCAGTTGGCTTGCTGCTCCTTGCGTGAGAAGTGCACTGTCTCGGTGGGGAGAATGTTACCGCCACCTTCAGGAACGCGAACTTTGCACTGTCCGCAACTTCCCTTTCCGCCACAAGCCGATGGCAAGTGTACGCCATTGTTTGAAAGAGTGGCAAGCAGCGATGAGCCTGTTTCCACCTCAAGGTCTTTCTTGCCATTGATGTCGATATGTATTTTACCCGAAGGCACCAAATAGTGCTTTGCCACCAGCAGTATTATCACCAGCAGCAGCGTGATAATCAGGAATAATATCGCGCTCGATACTACGGTCAATGATTGAATATCCATGTGTCAGTCGTCATTTAAAGTTTAATACCAAGGAAGCTCATGAATGCTATTCCCATGAGTCCGGTGAGAATAAATGTAATGCCTATTCCGCGCAGAGGCTTGGGAACATTGCTGTAGGCAAGTTTCTCGCGTATGGCGGCGATGCCTACAATGGCTATAAGCCAGCCGATACCTGAGCCTGCGCCATAGACTGTTGCCGTAAGTGCTGAGCCGAAGTCCTTCTGCTGCATGAAGAGCGATGCACCGAGAATGGCGCAGTTCACTGCTATCAGCGGAAGGAATATACCGAGCGAAGCGTATAGCGATGGTGAGAACTTCTCCACAGCCATCTCCACAAGCTGGGTCATCGATGCAATCACAGCGATAAACATTATCAGGGCAAGGAAGCTGAGGTCGACATTGGCGAAATCCTCACCAAGCCATGCAAGAGCTCCAGGCTGGAGCACGTAGGTATTGAGCATGTAGTTGATGGGTAGCGACACCACAAGCATAAAGGTCACTGCCACACCAAGTCCGAGTGCCGTCTTCACATTCTTGGATACTGCAAGGAATGAGCACATACCCAAGAAGTAGGCAAATATCATGTTGTCGATGAAAATCGAGCGAATGAACAGATTTAATTCTTCCATATTCTTATCTTTTCAATTGGGGTTATGTAACTCAATTCATTATTTCTCCTGAAGGTCTTTATTGCGCGAGCGGTGTACCCAGATTATGCATGCCACAGTGATAAGTGCCATTGGCGGCAGAATCATGAGTCCGTTGTTCTGGTAGCCCAAGTCGTAGAACGCCTGCGGAATCACCTGGAATCCGAAAAGTGTACCCGAGCCGAGCAGCTCACGGAAGAATCCCACAATCACAAGGATAATGGCATAACCGAGGCCGTTGCCCACACCATCGAGGAAAGAATCCCACGGACCATTGCTAAGGGCAAACGCCTCAAGACGACCCATAAGGATACAGTTGGTAATAATCAGCCCGATAAACACCGACAGTGCCTTGCTCACTTCATAGTTGTAGGCCTTGAGCACCTGGTCTACAATAATCACAAGCGCAGCCACCACCACAAGTTGCACGATGATGCGGATGTTGGTGGGAATGGTGTTGCGGATAAGCGAGATAATCACATTGGCGAAAGCCAGTACGGCTGTCACCGAGATACCCATTACTATGGCAGGCTCCAGCTTGGCTGTCACGGCAAGCACTGAGCAGATACCAAGCACCTGCACAATCACAGGATTGTTCTTGGAGAATGGGTTGAAAAACACCTCACTAATTTTTTTCGATACCATTGACAAGAGCGAAATTCAGACGTAGAGTTTTCTTTTCTGAGTTGGTCGCCGAAGGAGCTGTTCTATGTGAGGCATTTTTTGAGCATTGCCTCAACTCCCTTGCTGGTAACCGTACCTCCTGAGATTGCATTCACATAGTCGGTGTTGTCGGCTGGCTTCTGACCGGCTTTCATCACGTCGATTGCACGGAATTTACCGTCTTTATAGAGTTCCTTACCCTCGAATTGTGTCTGAAAGTCAGGCTTTGCTATCTCTGCGCCAAGTCCGGGAGTCTCTCCCTGATGCGAGAAATATGCTCCATAGATGGTTGATCCATCGTTGTTCACAGCCACATAGCCCCAAATCGGGCCCCACAAGCCTGCTCCATACACAGGAAGAATGTATTTCACCTCTCCGTTTTCGAGCGTGCACACAAACACAGGCAGCTTCATCTGCATGGGATCCAGGATGTTCTGCGCAGTGGCAAGTTAGGAGGAAAATGCCTCGCCATCAACCTTCTCACCATTCATGTTCACCACAAATGTTTCATTCACATATTTGTCATACACAGCCTTGTAGTTCCCGTCGTCGGCAGTCAGATGCACGGCGCTAAGAATCTGCATACGCTTGTCGTTGGCAATGTTCTCGTCCTGTTTCGGCTTCAGTGCCATATAGGTGAGTGCAAGTACTGCTCCTACCACCACTACCATAATTGCCGAATAGAGAATCGTATATGTATTGCTTTGTTTGTTCATATCTTTTCCTCCTTTAATTAATCGTTAGTGGCCTTGGCGCGCTTCAAGCGGCGGTTGATATTGGCATTTACCACGCAATAGTCGATTGTCGGGGCAAATGCGTTCATAAAGAGCACTGCAAGCATTGCACCCTCCGGGAATCCTCCGTTGTAGATGCGAATGAGGATTGCAAGCACTCCTATGAGGAAGCCGTAGATGTATTTTCCTGTCTCGGTGCGGGCTCCTGTCACGGGGTCGGTTGCCATAAACACTGCTGCGAAGGCAAATCCTCCAAGGCAAATTTGGTCAATCGGAGCAAGCATCGAAACCGGATAGGCTGTCGAAGCAAATGTATTTGCGATGAATGCCATGAAGAAGCCTCCAACAAACACCGAACCCATGATTTTCCACGATGCAATGCCTGTGAGCAGCAATATTGCTGCACCGATGAGAATGCACAGCGTGGAAACTTCACCCACCGAACCGGGGATAAGACCTATAAAGGCATCAAGAGTGCTGATTGGCTCACCTACTATGTTGGTGAGCTGCGGTGCTGCTTCGCCTGCATGGATTGCTGCTTGTCCGAGTGGTGTTGCACCTGAGAATGCGTTTGTCACATTGCCGGCACCCAAGCCAAATACCGGGTCAGTAGCTACGAATGCTGCATCACCCGACATTTTCGACGGATAACCGAAGAAGAGCACCGCACGTGTCACGAGTGCCACATTGAAAATGTTCATTCCTGTGCCGCCAAACACTTCCTTAGCGAATACCACGGCAAATGCTGTTGCCACGGCAATCATCCAGACCGGTGTGTTGATGGGGCAAATCATCGGTATGAGAATTCCGGTAACAAGGAATCCCTCCTGAATCTCATGGTGGCGTATTTGTGCGCCGATAAATTCAATGCCGAGTCCTACTGCGTAGGAAACAACAATCTTGGGCAATAGTGCTGCAAGTCCGAAAAGGAACATCGACAAGAAGCCTGCTTCTATGTTGCCTATTGCAAGATAGTGCTGATAGCCTATATTGTAGATTCCAAATAGCAACGCTGGCATAAGTGCAAGTATCACTACGCTCATCGTGCGCTTGGAGTCGTTGCTGTCGTGAATATGCACTCCCGACGTAGCAACTGTATTCGGAGTCAGCAGGAAAGTCTCAAAGCCCTCGAATACCGACTGGAACTTGGCATATTTTCCTCCCGGCATGAAATTGGGCTTTGCTTTATCTAATAATTTTCTTAAACCTTTCACTTTATCCTTAATTTTAGTGTTGTTACAAAAAATGGATTAATTCATCTCCTTGCGCAACTTGTCGAGTCCCTCTCGAACAATGTGCTGGAGTGGGAGCTTCGATGTGTCGGCAAACTCTGCAAGAGCGAAGTCCTCAGGTGCAACCTCATAGATTCCAAGCTGCTCCATCTTGTCAATGTCGAATGCAATTATGGCTTTGATGAGGAACTCTGCGTAGATATCCATAGGCAGCATACGGTCGTACTCGCCCGACATGATGATGGCTCGCTCTCCTCCATTCAGCTTGCTGTCGAAACTGAACGGCTTTTTTGCACCAAACAGTCGGCAAGTGAATGAGCGGTAAAGGCTGAACTTCTTTGGGCTGAGTGATGCCCAACCCATAAACTCAGCATCGTCCTTCACCTCGGGTATCACTGTAATTTGGCGATATGGGAAGCGCAGATAGCCATTGGCTGCCACTTTCACGCCCGTAAGCACATTTCCCGAAATGATGCGCGAAGCTGCTGCATCGGCAATGTTGCCGTCTGTGAGTGATGCTATGGCGGCTTCGTTTGTGCTCTTCACAAGTTTCGGAGTGGTTACGTTCTCTCCCACCACTGCCACAATGGTTTCTACCGGCAGTTTCTTTGTAGCTATAAGCTCACCGAAGCGTGCCACTGCCACTGCATCGAGTGTCCACACCACTTCACCCTTGTTGACCGGCTTCACGTTGGCAAGCTGCACTCCTGCATTTCCGGCAGGATGCGGACCGGCAAACGTGTTAACCTCGCAGCCTTTTAGGCTAAGTTCTGCATCGGGTGCACAACCCACATGCACCTTTCCGGCTGTCATCTTGGCAAGCGCGTCTACACCTTTCTGAAGGTATGCCTCCTTGCCTGCAAGCTGAATGCTCATGGACGCAGCAAGCGGAGCTGAATCGAAAGCAGTCACAAAGATGTCGCGTGGAGTCACCTCGGGGTCGGGAACGATGTCGTAGGGGCGTTGCCGCATGGCTGCCCACAGTCCTGACTCAAGGAGAAGTTCCTTTGCATCATTGGTGTTAAACACTTTGAATTGGTTCTCTGAATCGGGTGTGATGACGATGGACAGAATCTTCCTCCGCTCACCTCTCTCGATGGTTTCGACAGTACCCGATACCGGCGATGTAATTTTGATTTGAGGGTGATTTTTGTCGTGAAAAAGTGCATCTCCGGCAAGCACTTTGTCACCTTCCTTCACATCGAGTCTTGGTATGATGCCTGTGAAGTCATCTGGAACTATTGCAAAGCGCTTCGGCGACGCTGTGGCAACCGTAGTGTCGGCAATTGCTCCGGCAAGGCTCAAGTTTACACCTTTTTTTAACTTGAAATTAGACATTATCGATAAAGTATTTCAATATATATACATTAAATTCTGTAGAAACTTAACAATGTGCAAAATTACACATAATTTTCTAAATCTTAAAAAACTGAGCCACTTAAATTACTTACATTAATTCCATTTTTCTAAAATTCTTTGTTAGTCCGGAAGCCTTATTTCACACCAATGCCTAAAAATGGCTTCCAACGAATTATTTTTCAGCGTTATTTGCTTGAAGATACACAAATATGAGCTACATTTGCGCCATAAAACAATTTTTTATAAACCAACACATGTTCAATCTCTGAAATGAAGAAAGCCTTATTATTGTTTGTTTCGGCATGCACTGCACTGTCATGCTTCGCATGGGGGCAAAAGGGTCACGATGTGGTGGCATATATTGCCGAAAAGCACCTTTCGCACGATGTCCTGGCTCGCGTTGAGGCTGTCCTCGACAATCACTCCCCGGTGTACTATTCGAATTGGCTCGATAACGCAAGCCACACACCTGAATACGCCTACACCAAGACGTGGCACTACAAGAACATAGATGCCGGAGAAGCCTACGAATCAGCCCCTTCCAACCCTTCGGGCGATGTGGTAAAGGCTGTTACCGACATCACCGAAATGCTCAAAAATGGAGGCCTCTCGCACGAAAAGGAGAAAACCTACCTGATGATGCTTATACATCTGGTAGGCGACCTGCATCAGCCAATGCACATGGGGCACTTGAGCGACCGTGGCGGAAACAGCCACAAAATCATTTATTTCAACCGCGACAACAATCTGCATTCTGTGTGGGACGCAGCTCTCGTTGAAAGTGCCCACAAATGGAGCTACACCGAGTGGCAGCGTGAAATCGACCGTGCCGATGATGCTACGATTGCCAAGATTGCCGAAGGAACACCCGACGACTGGGGGCGTGAGACACATCTTATCGCAACTCAAGTCTACCTGAAAACGCCACAAGGTTTCAAGGCAAGCTACGACTATGTGGCTGAATGGACTCCCGTGATTGAACAGCAATTCCTCAAAGGTGGAATACGCCTCGCCAAACTGCTTGACTCAATCTACGGCAAATAACTCGCAAGCCGACAAATCAACACAAGCAGAATATCTGGTAAGAAAGGCTTTCAATCTCTGCAAAAGCAACATTCACACACAACGTTGTTTTTGCAGAGATTTTTTCATGAAATATTTGGTTTATATCATAAACTTGTTTAAATTTGCAGCACGTTATACAAAGCAAACTAAAAACGCTCACACTAATATATGAAGTTAAGGAATAGAAAAAACTCAATGAAAAATAAAGACAGGCGATTATCGCTGAAATGATCGACCGCACGAAAAACCGCCTGCGCATAGGCGATGGCAACATGCTGCTTCTGTGGGGCTATACCTCACTTGCAGTGACAGCACTCACACTCAGCGTGCTCATCATCACTGGGCACCCGGCAAGCAATTGGCTGTGGTTCCTCATTTGGATTATCGGAGGTAGTGCTTCGGCTCGTATTTGCCGACGCCGCGACTGCGACAGCACAGTGCGCACCTACATAGACAACATCACATCGGGGCTGTGGTCGCTGGTAGGCAGTTGCGCAATACTCATCACGGCAATTTGCCTTATCATGATGCTCGCTGGTGGCAAGGATTGCTGGGTAGCGATGCTCGTTTTCGGACTTCTTATTGTAGGCATTGCAGTGGCAATTCAAGGCATTATAATTAAGGAAAAGAGCCTCGTTGCAGGAGGCAGTGTGGGTATCCTGTGCGGTTCCTTGGTGATGTGCTTCGCTATCGGTGGCATTTCTATCTCCATCTGGTGGGCATTCCCGCTGATTGCTGTGTCATTCCTGCTTATGCTCATTGTTCCCGGACATATTCTCAACTATAAAGCCCGAAGCTTATGTTCAAAGAATTAAATCCGCTGCTCCACTCTCAATTACGTCTTGCCGTCATGTCAATACTTATGAATGTAGATGAAGCCGACTTCGTCTACATAAAAAACACCACAAATTCCACAGCAGGAAACTTGAGTGTGCAAATTGAGAAGCTGTCGGCTGCCGGCTACATCGAGGTGACGAAAAAGTTCGAGGGTCGCAAGCCTAAAACCTCATGCCGAAGCACTCAGCTGGGACAACGGGAATTTGCAGCCTATGTCGAAGCCCTCAAGCAGTACATCGGCATATAGCCGGTTGGCAATGGTATAAGAAATATACGCGACAGACGCACTCCGGTGCCTAATAATGCAAAATACACACATCACAACGCATAAATATAAGTTTTATGTGAGCCGAATATCAGGCAACCTAAGGGCTGCTGATATCCGGCTCTTGAATTATGTTATTAAGCATATTCGGCATCGGCAAGGGTGAAAAATTCAAAAAAATGAAAAAAAATCGCCCGAAGCAATAAATTTGACGCGGTTTGCGTTGTGATATTAAAATGTTTTTAATACATTTGCGAAAGGAAATGCTGAGATATTCGGCCGGAAATGAATATTTCGAGGGGTGCAGATGCACTAAACCTATGAAATACAAAGTCGTATAATCAGAGGCATTGGATAAAACACAATAAAAACCAAAAACAAAACAGAAAACTGAAGAAATTACTAATAACATTAACTAAAAAATTAATCAATTAATTATTTAACAAATTTTTATTCAATTAAATTATGGAAGCTCAAAAGCCTAACAACACTCAAAAAGCGAATGGTGCTGTAACAAGCAATGTTCGTGGTATTAAGAATGCATTCTTAGTAATTTGTGCCTGTGCAGTAGTTGCAGTTTGCCTCTTCATCTTCGTACTTGGAGCAGACAGCAACTTCGAGAACGGACACCCAATCAACCTTCTCGGTACAATCTACAAGGGAGGTTTCATCGTGCCTATCCTTCAAACTCTCTTCTTGACAGTTATCGTGCTGTCTGTTGAGCGCTGGATTGCACTCTCTTCTGCTAAGGGCTCTGGCTCAATCCCCAAATTCGTTGCTAACGTGAAGAAAGCTCTCGAGGCTAAGGACATCGAGAAGGCAAAAGAATTCTGCAGCAAGCAGAAAGGTAATGTTGACGATATCGTTGATGCAACTCT
>CAMFSS010000073.1 GCA_945983195.1 uncultured Prevotellaceae bacterium
GCCTCGGTGCGTTTCAGTGGATAGCGTCGATGGCGGTCCAAAATTCGATTTCCTCGGCATTGCTGGCAGCACCGATTTGCGTTGCGCTGTAGTCGCTTCCACCTCGTTGCAGATTGTCGATTTCACCGTAGGCATTGCGGCAGATGTAGCCTTGGGTGATGTAGATTTCGGCATCGGCATATTTTTCAAGCAGTGCAACGAGCTTTTGCTTTATGTACTGTGTGTCGGGCTCACCGTTCTTGTCTGTACGCATATAGTCGAGAGCAGGAATGATTACAGATTTCACGCCGATGGAGTGCATGTAAATGTTCATCATTGCAGTCGACATTAGTTCGCCCTGAGCAAGAATCTCCTTCTCCTCGAATATGGTGAAAAGATCTTTGGTGAAAGAGCGGATATAGTTGAAGCAAGCCTTGATTTCAGTGGTTGCAGCTTCGCGGTCGGCATCATTGTCGAACAGTTCGCTAATCGTGTTGAAATATTTCTTTTCAAGCAGATTGATAGTCTCCTTTGCGCCGTCAATGTTGTGCTTGTAGAGATAATCCGATATTTCCACGAGTGTGTTTGTGGTTCCCGACATGGCCGAGAGCACTACGATGTTTTTTCCACGCTCATTGACAAGTTTGGCTACATTCTTAATTCTTTCGGCGGAGCCAACCGAAGTTCCTCCAAATTTCAAGACCTTCATCTGATACAAAAATTATATTAAGTTTTTACAGATTATTTCTGATAATAATGTTATTCGTGCAAAATTACAAAAAACTAATAAAAATAATGCGAACAACCGACATTTTTTTTAACAAACGTTGCAAGATGAATCATTTTTGCTGCTATAAGCCATGATTATCACGCATAGTGTGTCTGAAAATGGCTTGATTCAGCATTCCACCAGCTTTTTGTTGTCACACTTGAGCACACGGCCCGGAAATTCCTCTACGAGCTGAATGTTGTGCGTAGCCATAATCACGGCAGTGCCTTTAGCTGCGATGTTGTGCAGCAGTGCCACAATTTGGTGACTCGTGTCGGGGTCGAGGTTGCCCGTTGGCTCATCGGCGAGTATCAGTTGCGGTTTGTTGAGAAGCGCACGTGCAATGACGATGCGCTGTTGCTCGCCTCCTGAGAGTTCGTGAGGCATCTTGTAGGACTTCTTTACCATTCCCACACGGGTGAGAACCTCTTCGATGCGCTCGGCTATGGCATTCTTGTCGTGCCAGCCGGTAGCACGGAGCACAAATTCAAGGTTGTCGTGGGCTGAGCGGTCGGTAAGCAACTGGAAGTCCTGGAAAACGATGCCGATTTGGCGCCTGAGATAGGGAAGTTGCTTGCGCTTTATTTCGGAGATAGAGTAGTCGACAACTGTCGCATCACCCTCGTCCATGGGCACTTCGGCATACATAGTCTTCATCAGACTACTCTTTCCGCTGCCAACCTTTCCTATAAGATAGGCAAACTCACCCTTTTCGAGGCTGAAAGAAACATTTTTCAGCACGATTAGGTCGTTTCGAGTGACGAGAACATCGCGATAGTCAACAATCTTTGTCATAATTTTCCTTCTTTTTATTGTGACGGCGTTCAAGGGCTTCGGCAAGTTCTTCAATGCGTCGTCCTTTGGCAGTGAGTAGCACAATGAGGTGGTATAGAAGGTCGGAAGCCTCATACATCATTCGTCCGTCGGTTCCGTTGGTTGCCTCAATGACGGTTTCTACAGCCTCTTCGCCAACTTTTTGAGCCATTCGGTTTATGCCACTTTCAAAAAGAGATGTGGTGTAGCTGCCGGCAGGCATTTCTTTGTGGCGCTTCACGATGAAGTCTTGAAGCTCGCTGAGGAATTGTATGCCGTAGCTGTTGTCGTCGCTGAAGCAAGTTGCTGTGCCGGTGTGGCAAACAGGTCCCTCCGGGATTGCCTTGATGAGCAGTGTGTCGCGGTCGCAGTCAGCCTCAATCGACACAACATTCAGGAAATTCCCGCTTTCCTCCCCCTTGGTCCATAAGCGGTGGCGAGTGCGGCTATAGAATGTTACCTTGTTCAGTTCAAGGGTCTTCTCGTAGGCTTCGCGGTTCATGAAGCCAAGCATTAGCACATTCTTTGTGCGGCTGTCTTGTATGATTGCAGGGATAAGACCTCCCAATTTGTCGAAATCAAGTTCCATATAGAATTGTATTATAGAATTATCGTTGTATCAATTGTGCAGTTGAATTTCGATGATAACTGCTATGATTTTTTTATATTCTGACAGCGATGCCGTTGTCACTCAAGTAACGTTTCAGGTCGGGAATATGAATTTCATTTAATTGAAACAAACTTGCTGCAAGTGCACCATCGGCATGCCCTTTGGCAAACACATCGAGAAAATGCTCTTTTGCACCGCAGCCGCCTGATGCAATTATTGGAATGTCAAGGCGCGACGACAGTTCGCTAAGTGCTTCACAAGCAAAGCCTTGCTTCACGCCATCGTGATCCATACTGGTGAAAAGAATCTCGCCGGCACCTCGTTCTTGCCCCTCATAAGCCCATTCAAGCAGCTTGCGGTCGGTAGGGATTCTGCCACCATTGAGATAGCAGCCCCATTCTCCGTCGACACAGTGTGCGTCGATTGCAAGCACACACACCTGATTGCCGAAATTGTGTGCAATGTCGTCGATGAGTCCCGGATTGCGCAATGCGGCAGAATTGATTGAAACCTTGTCGGCTCCGGCTTCAAGCAGTCGCCCGACATCGTGCACAGATGCAATGCCGCCGCCTACAGTGAATGGAATGCTGACATTTTCAGCCACGCGTCGTACCATATCGACAAAAGTGGAGCGACCCTCATGTGATGCGTTTATGTCGAGAAACACCAGTTCGTCAGCCCCTTCATCGCAATATCGCTTGCCGAGCAATATAGGGTCGCCGGCATTTTTCAGATTGACGAAATTCACGCCTTTCACTGTTGTCCCGTCCTTCACATCAAGACAGGGTATTATGCGTCGTGCAAGCATGTGCCGGTTGTATTTATTTGTTCTAAATCCTTCAGTGTAATGCAGTTCTCATAGATAGCCTTGCCCACAATTACGGCAGGCACGGCATTGCGCTCAAGTTCCGCAATATCGGAAATGCGTCCCACACCACCGCTCGCGATTACGTAGAGGCGTGGAAACTTGGTGAGTATCTCTTTGTAAAGCTGTACTGAGGGTCCTGTGAGTGTTCCATCGCAGCTTACATCGGTGCTGATTACCTGTGTAATCCCTTTTTGCACATATTCCTCAATGAATGGGATAATGCTCTCGTTGCTTCCTTTCTGCCAGCCGTCGGTCATAATTTTGCCATCGCGTGTATCAGCTCCGAGAATGATTTTGCGCGAGCCATAGGTTTCAATCCACCGCTCAAATGTGGTAGGACTTTTCACGGCAATACTCCCACCTGTGATTTTTTCGGCACCACATTCAAAAGCTATCCGCACGTCGTCGTCACTCTTTAGACCACCGCCGAAATCAACTTTCAGTTCGGTGTGTGTGGCAATCGCTTCGAGTATTTTGTAATTTGTGATGTGCTGTGATTTGGCACCATCGAGGTCAACGAGATGCAGATGCCGGCAACCGGCACCTTCAAATGCGCGTGCCACTTCGAGCGGCGATTCATTGTAGACGCGCTTTTCATCATAGTTTCCGCGAGTCAGTCTCACACATTTTCCATCAATAATGTCGATGGCAGGAATCACTTCAATCATAGCATTATGAAATTTTTAAGTATTTGTTCGCCCACCGTACCACTCTTTTCGGGGTGGAACTGTGTGGCATAGAAATTGTCTTTTTGCAGCATCGCGCTGAAGGGCGTTATGTAGTTGCAAGTAGCTACTGTGTGACTGCCTACAGGTGCGTAATAGCTGTGTACGAAATAGAGGTACTTGCCTGTGCACGACTCGTCGAGGAGCTTGCAATGTGTGCCGCCAGTCATGTTGCCATGTTGGCACGGTTCGATGGTGTTCCAGCCCATGTGTGGTATTTTCAGACCGGGAGCGGCTGAATTGTCGAAGCGGAGTACATCTGAATCGAAAATGCCGAGGCAGTCGGTGTTACCCTCCTCAGAGTGTCGGCATAGGAGCTGCATTCCGATGCAGATGCCAAGTACAGGCTGAGTCAATGACTTGATGAGTGTGTCGAGGTTATGCCTGCGCAAATAGTCCATGGCGGTGGAAGCCTCGCCTACACCTGGAAACACCACCTTGTCGGCACTGCGTAGAGTGGCTGCATCGTCGGTGACAATGGCATCAACGCCAATGCGCTGCAATGCACAACGCACTGAGAACACATTCCCGGCATTGTATTTGATGATTGCTACTTTCATACTACAATGATGGTGAATTAACTGAATACGATGGTCTTGTTCTTGTAGGTGAGAATTTTGCGCTGAATGTGCTTCTCTACTGCACGTGACAACACAATCTTCTCGAGATCGCGACCTTTATGTACAAGATCGGCCACTGTATCCTTATGTGTGATGCGCACAATGTCCTGCTCAATTATCGGCCCTGCATCAAGCTCGGTAGTCACATAGTGGCTTGTAGCACCAATCAGCTTTACCCCACGCTCGTATGCTGCATGATAAGGCTTGGCTCCAATGAATGCCGGCAGGAATGAGTGGTGAATGTTGATGATACGGTTGGGATAGCGATTGATGAAATCCAACAATAGCACCTGCATGTATCGGGCAAGCACTATGAAGGCGATGCCGTATTTTTTAAGTAATTCAAATTCTCGAGCCTCCATTTCAGCCTTGTTGTCGCGGGTGACGGGAACAACTTCAAAAGGAATACCGAATTGTTCACCTACATGACTGAGGTCGGGGTGATTGCTCACAATAAGCGGTATTTCCACTTCCCAGTCGCCGGCTGTGTAGCGTGCAAGTATATCATAGAGACAGTGCGACATTTTCGATACAAATAGAGCCATGCGCTGCGGTCGGTCGGTGAACGAAAGACGATAGACCATGTTGTAGCGCTGGGCGTACAGAGTGTAGAAGTAGTCATTGATTTTCTCCTTGGGAATGATGAATTTCTCAAGGTCCCACTCTACACGCATATAGAAAATTCCGTTTACGCGGTCGACATACTGGTCGAGATAGAGAATGTTACCGCCATTGGTATTGATAAACTCAGTGAGCACGGCAATGATTCCCGGTTGGTCGGGGCAGTGCATAAGAATGACGGCATTATTATGATGGGTTGCAGTATTGTTCATCGCAAAAAATGTTCTTATTCCATTGAAATATAAATATAGTATTTCACAAAGGTAGTAAGTTTATGCGGAATAAAGAAATAACGGATAAAAAATGTTATAATAGTCGAACATTTTTTGGAGAAAATGTCACTTGAAACACTGATATGTTGTCATTTTGAGCAGAAAAAGCGGTGAGAGGGCTTATATTTTCCAGAGCCTCATGAATTGAAGCAGCATTGGTTACAATTGCTTTTATGCCAGGCAAGGCAGATGCCGGAGCTACTACTATGGCACCTTCCACATAGAGAGTTGCCGGTGTTTCAACGTCGAACTTTTGTACAGTGAATGTTTCATTATCCACACACAGCACACTATTGGTGTGCTGTGTGGTATTTATCACTATGTAGTTGCAAATGAAACGTTTCATTTCTTTATGGGTGTGTTTCCCGACTTATTTACACCTGGCTTTGGCTTGAATCGGCGGGTACGTAGCATCTGAGTTTCTGATGCTGCTTGACCTGGCTGTGATGTGCTGTCGGCAGCAACTTCCTTTTCGGCCTCTTCAGCCTTACGCTTCAAGGTCTTAGGATTCAGTGATTTTGGCCCGGCCCATTTTTGTACATCGAAAATGTGATAATGGTCTTTGTCGAGACGCGTGCGCAGCATCATCAGGCTGTCGATGAATATACATTCGCGAGTAGAGGGGTCGGTGGCAATATATCCGTACACACGCTTCACACGTTTTGTGGAGTCGCTTTGCAGTTTCACCAAAGTTTCACCCTCTGTTCCTGAAGTTCGAGAGGCAAAGGATGTGGTTCCGTCGTAATAATCGGCACCCACAAACACTTTCACGCTGCTGATTGTATTGCGCAAGCGATAGACGAGAGTATAAAGGTCTCCGCTTTTGTCGTCGGGCTTTTGGTTGAAGTCGAAGCGAATGATGTTGCGCTTATATTGAGGCTGGAGAATCCATGAGCGTTCCTTGTCCCAAATGTCGGCACTGTCGCCGACATTCGGGTAGCGTTTCTTTATTCGCTTTACTTTCACGCCTTTAGGGCTTTCAGCTTGAGCAAGAGCCATTTCCTCGTCTTCAAGCCGTTCAATCACACCATCGTAGACCTTGATGTATTTGCTCACGTTGTGTCCATACCAAACCATCGAAGAGTCGAATTCCTCTTGCGTCACACCATGCTTGGCGAAGACTGATTGCCTGACTACGGCCTTGATTGAGTCGCTGTTGTACTTCTGGAGGTTCAAATCAATGATAGCCTCGCTCTTGTGAATGTCGGTGAGCAAATCAATCATCTCTCCCTCGTCGAGCACTTTGTCGGGTTGGGAGTTGCAACTGTTGAGAAGCAACAGAGCCAATGAAAATAATATGGTGCGAGTGGTGCAGGTCATTTAGAATTGTCGTCGGTTGGAGTGATTTCTTCGTTTTCGTTGTCGGAAGTCATTTTCAGTGCATTTCCCGAGAGGTGGCGCGAATAGAAAAGAATGAGCACAATCACGCCCACACTGAGCGCAGCATCGGCGATGTTGAAAATTGGCTGGAAGAACACAAAGTGGTTACCGCCAACCCAGGGCATCCAGTCAGGCCAGTTCCACTCTACAAGAGGGAAATAGAGCATGTCGACCACACGACCATTGAACAGCGTGCCGTAGCCACCATCGGGGGGGAACAGTGTTGCAGTGTATGGGAAGCCTGGAGCATCGAAAATCAAGCCATAGAATATGCAGTCGATTACGTTGCCCGCTGCACCTGCCGTGATTAGCGCAATGCAAACGAAATACCCGATGGGAATGTCGGTGCGGCAGCGAATGCGGTAGATGTAGTAGATAAACAGTCCTACGGCAATGATTCGGAACCAAGTGAGAATCAGCTTGCTGCCAAATTCAAAACCGAATGCCATTCCATTGTTCTCAATGAAATAGAGGCGGAACCAATCGGTTATGACATATTCTTCACCATAGAAGAAGTTGGTCTTAACCCATATTTTTACAATCTGGTCTATCAATATGACTGCCACGATAATAATCGTGGCAAGCCATCCTTTTGATAACTTCATTCTTAATTCTTTCGGTTATCGTTGTTTTTAACTTCAATAGCAAGAGTGGCGTGAGGAACAGCCCTCAAACGCTCCTTTGGAATCAGTTTGCCGGTTGCACGGCAGATTCCGTATGTCTTGTTCTCAATTCTCACAAGCGCAGCCTGAAGTTTCTGAATGAATTTCAGTTGGCGCTGTGCCAATTGTCCTGCCTCCTCCTTGCCGAGAGTGTTGGCTCCCTCTTCAAGAACTTTGAAAGTAGGACTCGTGTCGGCGACATCATTGCCGTCGGTGTTCATCACATTCGAGCGCAGAAGCTCATAATCTTTATTGGCTTTTTCAAGTTTAGCAAGAATCAACTCTTTGAATTCCTGCAATTCCTCATCGGAATAACGTGTCTTTTCGCTCATAAGATTATAGTTTTATATGGTAGTTAAGATTTTGTAACGTTCACAGTGAGTGAATATCCGTCCATATCAAGCTCAATGCAGTCTTCATCTGCAATGTTGTCGGATACCGTGAGTGAGTCGGCAAGCACTTGCTTTGAGATATAGTCGGAATATTCTGCTATTGCTGCATTAGAGTTCTCGTTGGAAGAGATAGCAACCTTGATTCGGTCCGTGATATCGAAATCCTTGTCTTTGCGAATGTTTTGGATTCGGTTGACAATCTCGCGTGCTATTCCTTCGCGGCGCAGTTCCTCGGTAACGGTGATGTCGAGAGCCACAGTGAGATTACCCTCGTTGGCAACGAGCCATCCGGGAATATCCTCTGAAATGATTTCCACATCGCAAGCCTCAACGGTTGCAGGATTGCCGTCGATAGAGAAAGTGAATGTGCCAGACTTTTCAAATTCAATGATGTCGGCTTGGCTCATCTCTGAAATCATCTTTCCGAGCTGTTTCATTACCTTGCCGTGCTTAGGACCGAGTTTTCTGAAGTCGGGCTTTACACGCTTTACGAGCACACCGTCCTCATTGCCTACAAACTTGATGTTCTTCACATTGACCTCGCTGAGAATCAAGCTGCTCATAGCTTCGATATCGGCTTTCTGTGCTTCGCTTATCACTGGAACCATGATGGTGCTGAGCGGCTGTCGCACCTTGAGGTTAGCCTTACGGCGCAGTGCAAGCACCATTGAAGTGCAGTCTTGAGCTACTTGCATCTGTTCCTCGAGTGTCGGATTGATTACGCTCTCATCAACTTTCGGGAACTCTGCAAGGTGTACTGACTTTGCAGAGTCCTTGGTTACTGCGGTGAGGTCGCGATAGAGCTTGTCGGCGAAGAATGGGGAGATAGGAGCAATGAGCAGTGCCACGGTCTCAAGGCAAGTGTAAAGAGTCTGGTAGGCAGAAAGTTTGTCGGTGGTCATTTCTCCTGCCCAGAAACGC
>CAMFSS010000074.1 GCA_945983195.1 uncultured Prevotellaceae bacterium
AGGCTGTGACACTACGCGAGTCCTAATATCCAGCAATTAGCACGCAGTGCAAGAATAGGATAATTGGCGACGGCTCTGAAGTGACCGACTTTAAGCTCGCTCTCGATGTCACTGATGCCTCCAACCCCGTATTCACCGTCAGCGGTACAGGTGGCGCACAGCTTGTTGCACTCGACAGCGTGAAAGTGAAAGTCAGCGCAGGCACAATCAGCGTGTCAGGCGCAGAGCGCGTAGCAGTCTACACCACATCAGGCACGCTCGTCAGCACCTCTGCCACCACCACCGTTCCCTCCGGCCTCTACATCGTAAAAGCCGGCTCAAAGGCCCACAAAGTCGCCGTGAAATAACGATGACCACGCGCCTGCGTTCAGTCATTCACCGTGAAACAACACCGATTCTAATCAATAAAACACCAAAGGAAGCTGCACCTCCACGATGCAGCTTCCTTTTTCTCGTGAATTGCTGATTATTATTGCAGAAAATAGGCTGCATCACCAGGGGAGACCGTAGGTAGGCGCAGTTGGCTCGGAGGTGGCGGAGGGCGTGGGGAGGATATAGCCGCCACGGTTGAGGCGGTTGAGGTAGTCGTGGCGCTTGGCGAGGTCGTCAAGCTCCTCGCGGCGTGCGCGGCTCATGGCAAGGTACTGCGGCTCAATCTCCAGCCCCAAGTATCGGCGTCCAAGCAGACATGCGGCGATGCCTGTGGTGGCACTGCCGCTGAAGGGGTCGAGAATCCACGCTCCAGGCTGGGTGCTTGCCTGAATGAGTCGCGCAAGCACGCCAAGCGGTTTTTGAGTAGGGTGCTTGCCGCACGATTTCTCCCAGCGACCTATGGCTGGAAGCTGCCACACGTCGGTCATCTGCTTGTTGCCGTTGAGCTGTCGCATTAGTGCATAGTTGAAGAAGTGAGGTATCTTGGCACTCTTCCGCGACCATATGATAAACTCGGTGCTGAAAGTGAAGTAGCGGCACGATATGTTTGGTGGTGGATTCGTCTTCGCCCACGTCACCACATTAAGTATCTTGAAGCCCAGCTTTATGAGCTGTTGTTGCACGCTGAATATATTGTGGTGCGTGCCCGAAATCCATATTGTGGCATTGTCCTTCATGTGGTCGCGAACAGCCGATAGCCACTGCAGGTTGAAAGCATCCATTTCGGCTGCCGGAAGCGGCTTGTCCCATTCTCCCTTATCCACACACACCACTTTCCCGCTCTGGTAGCTTATTCCACCGCCCGACAGGAAATAAGGAGGGTCGGCAAATACCATGTCGAATCCAAACCGGAACCTACTCAGCGTGTCCACACAATCCCCCTCAACCAGCGTGAAATCACCATTCAGCGAAATGAAATATGACTCAAACATAAACTGCGCTATATCATGTTGAGAAATAAATGGATACTTGTGAGATTGTAAATGCTTGGAATAATGCCGAATGCTTCTTGAAGTTTATTGCGAGCCGATCTCCAACCGATTCCATCAGTAATCCACACAAATTCAAATCCACTCACTGAGTTAATCTTTGGAGCTATATCTGAGTAGGAACGGGCTACCTCGTTCAACTTTGATCCCCCACCGCTATAAAAATTCACTTCAATTAGATACGTTTTCAGTGGTGTGCCAATGACGAAATCAAACCGCTTTTCATCATCACCAAGCACTTGCTGCAAATCAGGCCATTCAGTTGAATAAACCTCCTGTCGGAAATTAATACCATTATCAGCAAGTAGTTTCGCCACCATCTTCTCCATTATGTGTCCACTTCGGTTCTTGCGTGCGTTGCTGTCTAGCCCTGTTTCAATTCCAAACACATAGTCTACAAGGTCTTTAATCTTTCTGTCTCTAAATACGTCGGCAAGACCTGTGTGTTCAAGATACTCTATTACACCATCGACGCTTTGAAAAAGACTGTCGAGCACAACACAATGCCCTCGCGAATCAAGAACTTTCTTTTTGCCCTCGCTTCTTACAGCGATGAGAATATCCATCACATTGAATGTAGTCCTGTCACGTTCCCATATTCTCTCAACACCTTTTCGCAGGTCGGTAGTTCCTATGAGGCTATTGAGTATACATAAACTCAGCTTAATGTTTTCTACATTTGCCTCAATCTTATCGAAATCGCAAAAGAAATCAAGCGTTTGGTTGGTTTCCTGAAGTTGCGACATAAATTTCTCGAAGTCGGTCATAGTGATTTATTTGTAGGTTCTACAATATATTTATATTGTCCTTCAGCTACAAGAATTGGCTGCATGAAATTGGTGTAGTAACTGGATCTTTGAGTCCCTTCGTAGTTGCGGACCAGTATTTCAGTCAATTTGCCGCGTTTGTTGGGATTTGAGTTGATACTGCGATTTGCCAATACACGCTCAATGTGATATTTGCGGTATAGCACATCGAAGAATCCCTCGGTTACATCTTTCCCTTGGCATTCACAATTACTAAGCATAAACTTAAATCCAGTTTTGTCAATTTTATCGCAAAACTCCTTTAATCTTATCTGAGCCGCATCGTTAAAAGATTCTTTTGTATAATCATTAAAGCTTGATGTTTCGGTCAGTGGGCGATATGGGGGATCAAAGTAGAATAAAGTGTTTCCTGAGGCATATTCAAATGTACCCTCGAAATCGCCATTGAGTATTTCTACTTTTTGCAGAATTTCAGAATCGGCAATAAGTGTTTCCTCATCACATAGCAACGGATGTTCGTATCGGCCAAAAGGCACATTAAACATACCCTTTTTATTGACGCGATACAAGCCATTAAAACAGGTACGATTGAGAAAAAAGAAATTTGTGGTATTCTCAATAGCATCGAGATTTTTCTCATTATATCGTTTTCTGATTGCTAAATAGAAATCACGTTTAGCATCATAGCTATTAAGAGAGTGATATTCACGCTCAATGTTATGCAGTGATTCTATCAAGGCTTCGGGCTGGTCCTTCACAGTACGATAACAGGTGGTCAGATCTCCGTTAATATCGTTTATTATGGCGTATGATATATTTGGGTATTTTTGTAACATATGGAAAAGCATTGCACCTCCGCCAACAAATGGTTCAATATATGTTACATTTTCCCAGTTACCAAAGTTGTTGGCTTTGTGCCCTCCTTATCGCAAATTTACTACTTTTTACCTTATCGCCACCATCGCTCTCCAACAATTCTTCCACCGCTTAACCATATTTAACTGATGTGTGGCACAGCAGTTGCTGCTCCCGCCACTGTCGCCCGGCAATGCCCCATTTTGGCGAGTGGAGTGATGCCACCCGGTGCGAGTGGAGCGAGCAGTGCCTCGGAGAGGCACAATTATGGTATCCACCATTCCACACTCTAATCCCATCAAATCCCAATGCCATTTTTTTCACCACCAATCACCGTGACAAATCCCGGCAATCGAATCTTATAATGTCATAGCATATTTTTCCACTAAAAGTTTGCATAATGTTCACTAATTAATTAACTTTGCGCTATGATAACGCCAACTCCGAAATATCGAACCATAAAGTTCTACAAGAATTATTTCAAAGAATTCTATATCCAGCAGACCGATTCTGTCCGTCGAAAAATAGCATATTCTTTGACAATGGTTGAAACACAACGTATCATACCAACAAAGTTTTTCCGAATAATCGAAAGTTCCGACGGAATTTATGAAATTCGTGCGGAATATGAGGGCAATATTTTTCGGATACTCTGTTGTATGGATAAAGGAGCTGTTGTTGTTCTGTTTCAAGGATTTCAGAAAAAGACACAAAAGACGCCAAAAAAAGAGATTCAGTTGGCTGAAAAATTAAAGAAAGAATATTTTCAAGAAAAGGAGGAATGAAATGGACGAAACGAAGAAAAAAGCTATTCTAAAAGCCTCTACTCTCGACGAATTGCTCAATGCTGAATATGGGGCACCGGGAACCGCTGAGCGCAATAAGTACGATGAAGATGCAATGACATTCTGCCTTGCTGAATGTCTCAAAGAGGAACGCCGTAAATCGGGCATTACTCAGGAGCAGCTTGCAGCCCGCATTGGCACTAAGAAAAGCTACATATCGCGCATTGAGAATGGTCACGCCGACATTCAACTCTCCACCCTCACACGCATCTTCAACGGATTGGGTAAACGTATCTCAATATCAATATTGTAATACCCTCCTGCAACATCACTATACCCACCCGGCGAGCGGTGCGAGCAGTGCCGCAACTGTCACACGGCAATGCCCCACTATGACGAGCGCAGTGCTACCACTCCGTGCGAGCGGTGCGAGCGGTGCCTCGGAGAGGCACGATTATGGGAAGCCCCACACAGTCAGTGCCGGAGGTACTGGCTGTGTGGGGTAACGGTCATAAAAGCAGAAAGCGTGTCGTAGATACGCGATTATGGTACCCACCATTCCACCACCATTCCACGCGCTAATCCACCAAAAAACATTATTTCCACGACCCCCACACAAAACACTTTCTACGCGATTTTGTGCCCGATTTTCAAAAAAATTCCGCGCATTCCGCGCATTCCGCGTGGGGCAAAAATCACTATCTCACTGCGATGCGGTGTGCTCCGCCGGCGGTGTCGACTATGTAGATTCCGCGAGGCAGAGCCACCTCAGTGCGGCCATTTGCAGTTCCGGCAGCCACCATACGTCCGTCAGCGGCGTAAATCGTGTATCCGCAGCCGTCACCCTCAATCACTGCCGCTCCGAACGCTCCGAAAGCCCTGACAGCCTCACTCGCAGCAATCACAGCCTCACGCCCCGCGCTCGGAAACTCCTCAACCTCCACAATCTCCCCGAAGTCCTTCCAGTACTCCGCAGCAGCGTAAACTTCACGCGCCCCCACCGGCACATACAGTGTCTTTTGCTCCAATTCACTGAACGTTGATAGATTTATTGTAGGAGGTTCCGTTGCTGCAACATATACACTGATTAACTCCGTACACTTATTAAAAGCGTCTGAGTCGATCACTTTTAGATGCTTGGGTAATACGATCCTTTGAACAACCTTATTGCTCTCAAATGCTTTCTGTCCTATCTCTTGCAAAGGACAGTCAATGTTGAACACAATATCTTTAATTCGGGAGTACCTGAAAGCCTTGCCTTCAAGCGTCTTTAGAGTAGATGGGAAAGTTATTTGTTCCTGCTCAAAATTGTACCACGCTGCACAGGCATCATATCCAATCACTTCAAGCCCTTCAGGAAACGCAATTGCTTTCAGGTTGATTAGCCCTGCCAAAGCCCCCTCCTCAATATATTTTAGATTACGCGACAGTTCAATCTCCGTTATTTTGTCATCGTAATAGAAGCAGTGCATAAATAAAGAATCCACATTATCCGGAATAACCACCTTTCCCTGAAGATTATGGCAGCAATCAAATGCATATTCGCCGATGCTTTTCACGCTTTTCGGAATGTCGAGATATTTGATCCATGTAGTAGATACTGCAAATGCACCTATTTTTTCAAGATTTTTTGGCAGAATAAGCTCCGACAGCACATTGTAGTATATAAGAGGGTCTTCTGATATGACCGAGTGAGGCATTGGGTTAATGCCACATTCCGGAATTTCATTATTTTCTACCTCACAGTCACCCAAATCAAGATATCTGATTTTACTTCGGGTTTGCCAGGCGATTTTCTCAAGATTGCTATGAGATAGGAAACCCGTTACCTTAAGCGAATCAACGTTATTGAAATTCGCGCCAAGAATTACCTTAATGTTGCTTCCCTCATTGAGATCTACCTCGGTTATTTCGGCTGATGCCCCTATCGCCACCATCAGTGCCAAAAGTGTAAAAATCTTCTTCATATTCAGTGCGTTTTAATGTCGGTTGCCGACTTTCTGCCGACAACCGACAAAGTTATAACATATTTTTATTTAATTATTTGTTTTGAGTCCTTTATTTCTCCATTTTCAGCAACAGAAATTACATAATTACCATTCGGGCAATCAATGCCATAAATATTAATGCTATTTTCCCCTGCTAACATGGGAAAAACCTTACGATATTGATTGGTTATACCTTGTACTATGATTTCAGTATTTATATTTGCTGGTCTTGATAATTTAATGTTAAGCAAGTCTGAAAATTGATTTGGTGAAACGCTTTCTATAAGTGGTATTTTATCAAGATTGAAATATGTATATCCCACAACGCCATCATTAGATTCCACGCGCAATTCATATGTTCCGGTTGCTTTTGTCCCATCAATTTCAACATGTTGTTGATTACCAATAACATTACAGTTTTCATCTGACCATTGATAGGTAGCTTCACAATTAACATTTGTTGCAGTTAGATTGTAAATGCCATTGTCATGTGATGAAGATACCATTGGCGACAAAGGAGATAATCCGTTTGACGATATTTCGATTGTAGTACCAGTTATAATCTCATTTGTACTAATATCCTTCTTTACAAGATGGATGTTGTATTTATGTGGTTCTACAATTGACGCATTCGACTTGAATCTGCAATCTACTCGAATTGAGTCATCTTGATTCGCAGCATATATATTGGATATATAGCTTGTTGAATCCATAAAATAAAATTTACGGACATTAGAGCTGTAAACAACTACATTATTTGCACATTCTCCGGCGTTTTTCCATGCTTGATAAGATGTAGGAGATAATTCTATCGACATTTCGACATTTGCAAGAGCTTCATCAGAAGTTAAAAACTCATATCTGTAGTTAGTACTGTCAGCATCAATATATGTAAATGTGTTGTTGCTGTTACGTGCCAAATACTTGGTTTTACTGTGTTGAGCAATGTTATTAGATTCTCTGACTGCAATTAGTGCATCGTACGTTTCTTCTATTGGATCTGAAAATCCCATATTTTCAGAATCTGAAATTCTTGCAACAATGTTGAAATATGCTCTTTTATTGTTATATAATTCGACCATTTTGCGTGGAACTGATATTTCGTATGATAAAATGATGCATGAGTCAGACTTTATTGCAGAATCAATTATATCCGGGTATTCTTCATTTGAATAAATATTCTTACTGGGTGCTCTTCTTTTACCCATAAATAGCAATCCATTTCTTGACATCATTACATTTGCCCAATATATATGAAGATATTTGTCTGAAGAGTTATAGTCAGACATCCCTCTGTTCCATATCCTTACATATGCATAAACATGGTTGAATCTATTATCTGTTGACAATTCCAATGCTTCATCTTCTTGGTTCTCTAAACCATCGTCTTGATTACGTAACCATATATCAGGACTATTCCAGAATGTATTAGAACAATTTGGCTCTTTGCCGGTATCATCAAGATTATCTCTGATGTATAGGTCAACTCCTTCAGGGATATTGTTGAAAGCCACATCTTCTTTAAGATAGCGGTTTACGGTGCTGATATCGCCCGAAGTGCTTGTGGTGAGGCTGTCGGCATACGCAAATGCTTCCTCCAGCGTCATGCGCCCATTGCCGTCGGAGTCTGATGCCACGCTGTTTCCAAGCGCGTCGCTGCCGCACATTGCCGCAGTCCAGTGCATAAGGAATTCCGAGAACGGCTTGTCGGCACAAGAGGTTGCAGCTTCATCTTCTCCGGTGGCAGCCGTTATCACATGACCCTTTCCCGAAAGATATTCGCTGAATGCACTTGCATTGCTCACACCGAGCACATAGTCAGTCACCCTCACATTTGCCGACGATATCATTCTTTCAAGCTCGCCGGCTGTCATTCTGCTTCCTCCCTGAAGCATAATGTAAGGCTCTCCCGAATCGTCAGTTCCGGCATTGCCTGTGATGAACACAAGCAAGTGTCCGGTGCCGTTCATTTCGATTTTTATTTCATCAAGGCAATCATATAGTGTATTGATATTAAGGTTCCAGATATCAGTGCCTATGTTGCGCGGTAAGCTCGTATATCCGCTCCCGTCGGCTCTGCGCATCAGTGAATCAGTCGGCATAAGGATTCTTATGTTGTCAGTCATCACATTATATTTGTTTGTCAATACCTTGTAGATAAATGAGCAGTCGTTCCAGTATCGCTCCAGGTTGTCATGTCGCGACGATGCGCTGTTGATGATAAGTGCGAACGTTTTTCCGGCAACTTCTGTGTTGTAGTTGGGCACTGACTGGGCAACGGTCGGTTTCAGGCTGGCATTGTTACCGTAGAGGTTGCGTGAGTTTGTCAATCGCAGATTTACGCCATTTGGCAACATTCTGCCCGGAACACGGCAGCTTCGTGTAGCAGTAAGCCGAGACCTCTCACACTGCACATACACATAGCCACATTCGTGGCTCCAATTCTGGTTAGGATGCTCGTCTACTACTATCAGCCAGTGATGACCGGTGCGTACCCACGCACTCGAGTCGGGCAGCTCGCTTGCGTTGCTCTCATAGTCATTGTCAATCAGTTCACTTGCTCCAATGTAATAGTCCACATCGGTGCGGTTTCCATACCACTCTTTTGCGATTTGCAGTGCCTGTTGTTCGTGAATGTAGACCTTTGTCACGTCATCTACAGGTCCTACTACTATTCCACCACCGATTGAATCGCCGGGAATGATAATGCCTGCTGATGCAAGCTGAAAAGAAGCGATAATTAACGCTAAAAAAACAGAAATCTT
>CAMFSS010000075.1 GCA_945983195.1 uncultured Prevotellaceae bacterium
GGGCTGGAACTCCGTAGCGTTGATAGCTGCTTCAAGCTCCTCCTTTGCAGGCTGCATGAGTGGTGAGTGGAATGCGCCACCCACTTTGAGCTTTAGGGCACGCTTTGCGCCGGCCTCAAGCATCTTGGGGCAAGCTGCGTCGATTCCTGTCACTGTACCGGAGATTACCACCTGGCCGGGGCAGTTGTAGTTGGCTGGCGCAACTATATAGTCGATTCACGCACAGATTTCTTGACCTTTCTCGTTTGGCTATGTAAGCACGCCTGCCATAGTGGAAGGGGTGACTTCGCAAGCCTTCTGCATGGCCATTGCACGGGTGGCAACGAGCTTCAAGCCCTCCTCAAAAGAGAGTGCGCCTGCTGCTACGAGAGCTGAGAACTCACCGAGCGAGTGTCCGGCAACCATATCGGGCTTGAACTCCTCGCCAAGAGTCTTGGCAAGAATCACAGAGTGGAGGAATATAGCCGGCTGAGTCACTTTTGTCTGCTTCAATTCTTCTTCAGTTCCTGCAAACATGATGTCGGTGATGCGGAATCCCAACACCTCGTTGGCTTTTTCAAACATTTCTTTTGCCAAGGCATTGTTCTCGTAGAGGTCTTTACCCATACCTACGAACTGTGCGCCTTGTCCGGGGAAAACGAATGCTTTCATAAATAGTTAAGTTCTTAATTGTTAGTTTAATAATCCTTCGTTGATTGCAGTGTGCCGTCGGTGGCAAAATTGTCTTTTGCGCCGACAGGTACGCTTCAGCGACGCCGGCTCTCTGTGAGCTTGCGACGCTGCAAAGTTAATCATTATTTATCACATAGAAGCAATTATTTAAGGAAAAATTTCCGTAATTGTTCGCACTTCGCGCAAAATGCCGCATTTTGCCACGCAGCACATCGCACACTTCAGCACCCGTCGCTTCAATCACAATCCCTAATTTGCATTACATTGTGCTTTCTCATATTCAGATGAATGGTGTCATGTAGAGTGGCAAATACACTATGCCATTTTCGATGCATAAGTCACCATCATGCAGCACGTATGGAGTCGATAAGTATGCCCCATATTTTGCAATGCACTTTCGCATCGAAGTAAGTGTATAATTATGCCCACTTTTCACCTCGATAGGTGATATGTTGTGCCGGTTGCTTACTTTGGATTTTCTGATAAGGAAGTCAATTTCCATACGCTCGTCAGCTTTATTGGAACTCCTGCTGTAGAAAAATAGTTTGTGCCCTGAGGCTTTCAGCATTTGTGCTACAATATTTTCTACGAGCATTCCAATGTTGGCTTCCAGCTTGCCGAGAATGAGTTTTTGATAAATCTCAATAGGAACACTGCCTTTGTCGTTGAAAGCATGGGATATAAGCAATCCTGTATCACCCATATAACATTTTACCGTGCTGCGCTCCATATTAAGGCTCAGTCCGATACTTGGCTCGGTGGTGTTGTAGCAGCAGTTAACCACCCCAGAGTCGGATAACCAGAAAAAGGCTTCCTCATAGTCACGCATACGTGCATTAGAGTCTATTGCTGATAAGCGAAATTTCTTTTCATGTCGTTGTAACTGTCCGGGGATCTCATCGAAAATGGCAGTTACCTTCGCCTCTGCATTATCGGCATATTTGAGGATGTCATTGCGATATAGTTGCAGAATTTGTCGCTTGGACCATTCCACCGCCTCAAAGTCTTTGGTTTCTACATATCGTAGTACAGCTTGCGGCATACCTCCTACGACCATATATTGACGAAACAGGTCGATTGCCTTGCGGTGCAAAGCTTGGCCAAGAGGCTCCATATTTTCAAAACTGTCGTGCAAGAATGGCATTAGCATATCATTTCCCATAGCCCAAAGAAATTCTTCGAAATCCATAGGATACATAGGTATTGCATATTCTTCAGATGGAATCTGAATATCTTTCACATTTTTCTTTATGCTTACAAGAGAGCCTGTCTCAATGTAATCGAATCGGCCATCGGCAACAAGATACTTTATTGCTTCGCGTGCTTTAGGGCAATCTTGTATCTCATCGAAAACTATTACAGATTTGCGTGGTGACAATCGCTTGTTGTAATGCAGTTGGAGATAGGCAAGTAATTTGTCGATATCATCAAGATATACGTTAAACCACGATTTTACATCATTTGGAGCCGTGCGGAAATTAATCAGAAGATAGGAGTCGTATTCGTTTCGAGCAAATTCTTCCACGATATAACTTTTGCCAATTCGGCGTGCACCTTCTATCAGTAAGGCACTGCTACCGTGGCTCTTGTCTTTCCATTCGCGTAACTTGCTGTAAATCTTTCGTTTCATAATTGTATTTCACGTTTTTGAGATTTTTGAAGCCTTAAAATTTCACGTTTTTGAGATTTTTGCGCAGCTAAGTTAGGAATTTTTTCAGTATATTGCAATAATATGGCACCCGGTTTTCATTATTTAACCCAAATCGGTCATTAGCGTTATGATGATAACTTTGTTATTTTTGCGCATAACTGTCGAATGGCCGATTTGGGGTTAAGATTCCGCTGTCTTCATTCACGGGGTTTGAAGAGTCATTCACTCACTATGACTTCGTTCTGCGACCAATAATAAACCCGAGAGTACGACTAAAATTGTGGAAACCTTTGCGGCTGATATTGAACTGAGCCATAAGGCGAATATGATAAAGAAACTCAACGCCGACACGAGGGGCAAAAAGCAATGAATTACCGTTGCCCGGAAAGTATTCGTCTCCCACTACATCATTGAGAGCAACTCCAAGAGCAGCCCCGACAAATGGATTAATTTTAGTTCCCTGTCGAAGATTATATTCACTTGTTGCCGCCAAAGCTACTGTACGGTTGCTCTGCCAATGGTCATTGCCATGGTTAAAAAGATAATTGTAATCTCGGCAGGCCGTAGAGATGTCGAGCATAATGCCACAATCCCACGGAGTGCCTTCGAAATTGTATCTGCCCTCTAAGCCAATAGTAGCTCCTATCTGTGCTGTGCCTTTATGATAACCGCCGAGAGGAGTAGTCAATCCGGCTCTAATTTCGCCCTCCATCATCTGAACGACAGGCGTCTGTGCCTTAACATTAAAGGTGAATAGACACATAGACAATAGGAATAGTTTAATAGGAATTTTCATAGTTTCAATGAGTTATATCTCCGTGGCTCTCGGCGATAATTAATTTAATAAAGAAAACGTGAGCCAACTATGCCACGTCTTGGCTTGACGGTCCTGAGAAAGCCGTGTACTCCGATGTGGTTGACAGCAGCCAACGCTATGCGAGGGAAGCCATCATGCCATATCTTCAAGTACAGATGAAAATTTCTCATGTTTTCAAGTTAAAGATAAGCATAACGCTTATTGTTTTTCCAAAATGTCGTGTAAAACCAAGGTTTTGCGACTGCAAATTTACGAAACAATTATGAGATTTGGGGCAAACATCATTAAAATTTGGAACTTTCCAAATGAAAAGGTCGGAAAATGGGGTGGTGCGGCAGGACTCACAAATAAATTTTGCGGTCTGCTTCCGATTTGTGCAATTTTTTGCTAATTTTGCCAAATGTAATGTGTCGCTATAGGCTGCGCTTCGCCAAGAGGTGCGTAAGGACTTTGCCGCAGGCGATAATGCTAATTGTATAAATAATTTATTTTCATTATGATACTGAACGGAATTTTGGGATTGTTTGGAAACTTGGGTACCGGTGAGTTTCTTATCATCGCATTTGTGGTGCTGCTGCTTTTCGGCGGCAAGAAGATTCCCGAACTGATGCGCGGACTCGGTAAGGGTGTCCGCAACTTCAAGGACGGCCTCAATGATGTGACTGACGAAATAAATAAGGTCGACGACAAAAAGACCCCGACCGACGAGAAGATGTAGTTTCAACTTTTCCCGGCGATGGCAAGTGCCAATGGTAGCTTTCGCCAAGTAACTTTTGCAGTCAGTGTCGACTAAGGAAGAGGAAAATAGTTCAGCCGGAGAGATGACGTTTTGGGGGCATCTCGATGCACTGCGTGCGGTGCTATGGAAGGCTGCTGTGGTGCTTGTGGGTGCCGCAGTAGTGCTTTTTGCCGTTATGCCCGACCTTTTCGACCGTGTAATTCTTGCCCCATGCCGTGGCGACTTTGTGCTCTACCGCCTTTTTGCATGGGTCACGGCACAGTTTCCCGGCTTGCCTCAGTTCACCACCGACGGGTTTTCGGTGCAGCTTATCAACATTCAGCTTGCATCGCAATTTTTCATTCACATGTCCACATCGTTCTGGCTCGAATTGGTTGTCACGTTTCCTGTGCTGATTTATCTGTTGTGGACATTTATCCGCCCCGCACTCTACGCACACGAGCAAAGAGGTGTGAGCTTTGCTTTCCTTTTTGGCACGGTGATGTTTTTCCTTGGAGTGGCTGTGGGCTATTTTGTGGTGTTCCCGGTTACGCTCAGATTTCTTGCCGACTATCATGTGAGCGCAATGATTCCCAACCAAATATCGCTCGACTCCTATATGGATACGTTTGTGGGTATGCTGCTTGTGATGGGGCTTGTGTTTGAGCTTCCGCTTGTGGCATTCACGCTGAGTGCAATAGGCATTCTGCATCGCTCCACACTACGCCGCTACCGCCGCCATGCAATTGTGGTGCTGCTTGTGGCAGCAGCATTTATCACACCCACAGGCGACCCCTTTACGCTTGCAATAGTGTTCCTTCCGCTCTATCTGCTCTATGAGGTTAGCATATTGATTGTGAAGCGCGAAAAAACCGATGCTGAGTGAAAAAATCATTGGAAAGGTGCGGAATATTTGGCGATTACGGAAAAAAGTGCTAAATTTGCACCGCTTTTCGTAATCTCTGGCAAGAAGAATCGTGTGGCTTGTTATATTGCGAGAGGATTTATATAAACGTTATAACATATATATAAGAAAATGGATTTAATTAAAATCGCAGAAGAGGCATTTGCAACTGCCAAAGAGTTTCCTGAATTTGGCCCCGGTGACACTATTTCAGTAGCTTATCGCATCAAGGAGGGTAACAAGGAGCGTGTTCAGGTTTACAAAGGCGTAGTTATCCGCATCTCTGGCGAGGGAAAGAAGAAGCGTTTCACAGTTCGCAAAATGAGCGACAACGTTGGCGTTGAGCGCATCTTCCCAATGGACTCACCATTCATCGACAGCATTGAGGTGAACAAGTGTGGTAAGGTTCGCCGTGCTAAATTGTATTACCTCCGCAATCTCACCGGTAAGAAAGCTCGCATTAAGGAGCGCCGTGTGGTTAAGTAATTGCACCGAGGCAATATCATCAACCTCAAAAACGATAAAAAGAGTCACTGCATCGCGAGCAGTGGCTCTTTTTGGCAATTAAGCCTACCTCCTGCTATAGTGCTTGGGGTGTGAAGGTGATGAAAAAAGAGGAAATTCCGCAATGGAATTTCCTCTTTTGGGGTGAAATAAGGGTCTCGAACCCTTGACCTTCGGAACCACAATCCGACGCTCTAACCAACTGAGCTAATCTCACCATCTGTATTTTTAACGAGTGCAAAGGTAAGAATTTTTTCTGTATCTTGCAATAGTTTGTCGGGCTTTTTTTGCACTGACCGGGCAAAAACTGTGTTTTCTGCCCGGTCGTGTGTAGATTCTATGCCGATGTGAAGCATTGTCGGTGCGTTGCCGGGGCTGTCTGTCAGATGATGTTGAGTATTTGCTTGCCCATGGCAATTACGCCGCGGAGGTAATTGTCGTGGTCGAGAACGATGAAATCAGCATCTTTTCCGCGCTGTATGGAGCCTTTGCGGTCGTAGACGCCCATAATGCGTGCCGGAGTTTCTGAAGCCATGCGCAGTGCATCGGCGAGCGGAATCTCGGCAATGTCGACGGTAGTCTTGATGAGTCGGTCCATAGTGGCGATACTGCCGGCGAGTGCTGAGCGGTCGGCAAGTTTGCACACACCGTCCTCTATGATTACGCGCGGGTCGAAAGCCTTGTCGGTGGCACTTGCCGAGCATGCAAGTGCATCGGTGATAAGAGCAGTGCGCTCCACACCCTTTATTTTGTAGATGAGTCGCATGATGGTGTGCGGCACGTGTATTCCGTCGGCAATCATTTCCACTGTCATGTCGTCCATAAGGTAGATGCTCTCCACGGTGCCTTCGTGCTTGTACTCGCGGTTGTTGTGGAAACCGGGCATTGCATTATAGAAGTGGGTGGCATGGGAGTAGCCCGATTCGCGTGCTTCCTTAATCACCTTGTAGTCGGCCTCGGTGTGGGCTACAGCAGCGATAATGCCTTTTGATGTGATGTATTTGCCGAATTGCATTGCGCCGGGAAGTTCGGGTGCAGCGTCCCAGCGGCGCAGGCAATTGTAGTCCTCCACTATGTGGACATACTCTTTCGGGTCGGGATCCTTTATGTTCTCAGGGAACTGGCCACCTGCCTTGCGCATGTTGAGGTAGTGACCTTCAAGATGCAGTCCGAGCACAGGGCTGTCGGGCTCTTGCATAAGTTTGGTGCACGTTTCGGCAGCAGCTTCAATCATTGGGATTGTCGAAGAAGATAGAGTGGGGAAGATGCTTGTAGTTCCGTGCATCATGTGGGCTTTGATTGCTTCGCGGAAAGCATCTTCAGTACCCTCCATAAAGTCACGGCCACCGCCTCCGTGAATGTGTATTTCCACACCGCCGGGGGCTACGGTCATTCCCTTTGCATCAATGACTTCAGTAGCTTCAGAAACGAGATAGCTATTGTTGCGCACTTCAAGAATGCGACTGTCATCGTAAATCACCGAACCACCGCTAATCCAGCCTTGTGGGGTGAGAATGCGACCATTTACTATTTGCTTTAACATATATGTATAAATAATTGTGTTGGAGTAATGTTTTTTATCGCAGTTTTTTGGTTTGGGTAGTTGAAGCCGATGATCGGCGTGGCACGAGGGCAACTGCTTGCTGCTTGCGTAAGCCACAGAAGCATCGGGCTTGGGTTATTGCATTGCAAAAATACAAAAAAATTTATATTCAGGCATAATATATTGAATAATTTTATTTATTGTGATATTGTTGTAATGTCATTGCTATCGGAATAGCTGAAAGTAGCTATAAAATTATGCTTTATAGCATATTTTTTCGATAAATAGCTATTAAAATTCGTGAAAAATGTGTAAATTTTCAGCGTTGTTTGAACTTAGTATGAATTTTTCTTTTTTATGCAAGACAAAATCAAGATGATTGTAGACACTATGTGCCAGCCGGGCATTGTGTCGATGACGCCAAGTGACTTGGCATTCATGAATGAGTGTGAAACCTATAGTTTCAGCGAGCTTGAGGGCGACACAGTGAAGCAGGCTGTGGAGTCGCTTGATGCAAGCAGCTTGAGCGGCTACAAGAATGTGGCTGTGAATATCCTCACCAACAAGCTCGACAAGCATGTGTCGGTCAACGAAATTGCCGCACTGCAAGGGCTTTTCGACAATCTCGATAAGGATGCAAATGTGATTTGGAGCTTCTCATTCAGCGATGTGCCTCTTGGCAAGCGCAAGGTGATGCTTCTTCTCGCAAGCTGATGTGAGATGCTTGATTATCAATGGTAGAATAAAAAACGCCTCCCAATCAATTGATTGAGGAGGCGTTTTTGGAGCCGCGAATGGGACTCGAACCCATGACCTTTTCGTTACGAATGAAATGCTCTACCAACTGAGCTATTGCGGCTGGTGCATATATCTTGTGTAATGCGAGTGCAAATTTACGCAATTTCTGCGAATAATCCGACAGTTTGGACAGGAAAATTTACGCTCTCTGCTAAGAAAGATTCTAAGCTCAATTCTACTCTCGGTGCGACTGGGTGCTGAATATGAACCTTATCTTGGCGTTGTCGAGGTCAAGACGTGCTATCGACGGCTTGTTGAGTGCGGGGCGTATTCCGATTACTTCGGTAGATGATGCCGATGAGCCGTAGTAATAATAGTAGTAATAGCTGTTTGACGAGCTTGTATTTTCAGCAATCAGATCGATAGGCGTGAGCGTGAATTCCTTGTCGGTTTCGTCGGCTACGCCATTCTTGTTGTTGAGAATGTCGAGTACGAAGCTGCGCATACCCGAAAACTTGTAGGAGTGTGTGCTGCTGTCGTAGGTGGCATAGAACGACGACACATTGTCGACGTTATGGTTGGTGGCAAAGAATTCGTCTTTTTCAGAGGTCTTGACCATCAGGAGGTATGTAGGCGGCTTGATGCCGTAGCTGTTGGTTACGTTGCTTGCAGGAATCTGGAAAGTGAGGTCGTTGACAACGGCAATGTTGTTGTTGCCGCCGCTGCGGAAGCGGTCGATGATTTCCTGAATCGGGAAACGTATTTGCAGCTCATATCCGGCAGGCGACTGCACAATCATGTTGCCATCGGCAATCATGTCTTTCACCGACTGTGCCACGCGTAGGCGCATATTGTTGTTTGAGAGCACTTCGGCAGTGCCTCCCATGTAGCCTTGGGTGAGGTAGTAGGTGGTGTCGTTGCCGTTTTCGAGCTTCTCATGGCTGCGGTAGTAGACGATGAACTGTGAGTTGTAGATGAT